>JALZAD010000230.1 GCA_030948555.1 Verrucomicrobiota bacterium
CCGTCATCTTGTGCCGCGCGCAGCGCTGCGCGGAAATCCGGAACGTGGCGCGCGAGCAGCTTCTATGGATGGAGTGCGACGGCGTGGACAAAGGAACAGATTCATAGCTCTGTGGCTTGCGTGCGCGTTCGTCGCCAGCTTTTCCGCGCAAGCCGATGGACGGACGCGTTCGCGGCGGCGCGTGAACTCGGTTCCGGTCGTGCTGCGTCCGATCCTGGCCGCGCGGTCTGTCATACATGCGGCGGCTGATCCGATTTTGTTCGAAGCGCCGCACGCGGTGGCAGCGCTCGCCACCACGCCAATTCGCGTCGCATACCAAACGGCCAGACCGGCACGCGAGACGATTTACGAAGGAACGTTGGTCGACGAGGACGGCGCGGATGACGCGCCAATGGAGTTCGCTTACAACACGAATCGCGTGCAGCGACCGCACCCGCCGCGCGCCGAGCGAGTTGAGTCAGCCGATGATGATGATGACGAGGGACCGCATCAGGCGCAGGCGGAAGAAGCGCCGATCAGCGGCGGTGCAAAGCCGATGGTTTCTGGAAGTCGCGCCGTACTTCGCAACGGCGTAGCGCGTGCGCCGTCGAATGCACCGGCGAGCGTGAAGAACGCGATCTGGGCCGCGAATTCTCTGCGGCACAAGCCGTACGTCTGGGGCGGCGGTCACGGATCGTTCGAGGATCGCGGCTATGATTGCTCCGGCACGGTTTCGTTCGCGTTGCATCATGCGGGCGTGCTCGGCGCGCCATTGCCGTCCGATGATCTGATGCACTTCGGCCAGGTCGGCCGCGGGCGCTGGATCACGGTTTACACGCGGCGCGGCCACACCTTCGCAGTCATCGCCGGGCTGCGGCTCGACACGACGGATTTCTACAACGGCGGCAATATCGGTCCGCGCTGGCACATGGATATGCGCGACAGCGCCGGCTACGTGGTGCGTCATCCGGCGGGGCTGTAACTGCTTGCGAAGTTTCAACGGAGAATCATCGTCTCCCTACGAGGCGCCGCATGGAAACCGACGACAACGATCAAGAGCGCGAAGAGCGCGAGCGGATAGAAGATTCCTCCGAGAAATCGCCGCAGATGAAGCTGCGCGACCTCAGCCCGGAGAAGGACCCGATCGGCGCGGCGAACGACGATCAATCGCTTGCCTGATTCGGCGGCAGCGTGATCGACTCGGGAATCTTGATCCCGGCGGGCAACTCCACGCCTTCATCGCCGAATGCGACCGCCACCGCGACGAGCTTGCCGTTGATCACCCGGCCGAATCCGCGCGCCGCGTCTCCGGATTTCGCCTCATCGAGTTTCGCGGCTTTGCCCCGGCGGAAAACCTTCGTGTCACGGGTCACAACGATGAGCTGCGAACCCTTCGCCCAGCCGAGGGTGAACGTCTGCGCAAGCGTATCGCGATCACTCATCCGACCGCGGAACTCGTAGTAGGCGCCCTCTTTGACCTTCGACTTTTCGCCAGCCTGATCTTTCGCTTCCGCGGAGATCGCAACCCCGACCAGGAGTATCGTGATGACGCGCAGGAACCCGCGGACGCTTAACGACATAGCAGGAGCTGTTATGACAAATGGGCGTGCGACCGGCGAGCGAACATTCGGCATCCGGCTGTGGAGGCGCAGCGAATTTTTACGCCGGAGATTGAATCTCAGTCCGATTCGGTTGTCTCAGCTCCTACGCCAAATGTCCGCCGCCACTCGTCTTGCACGCGCTCGTGAACTCTGCGAGCATACGAAACCCGCAATTTCCAGAATGAACCTTACTCAACGTCGGTCGTTCGCTCTCTTCGCACCGCTTCTTCTGCTCTCCGTCGCGGTGCAGCCGCTGCAAGCCCGCTCCGATCTTGAACAGGTCGAGGTGTCGGTCGGTCGCCTTCTCGAGGAAGGTCATTACACGCATCAGCCGCTGAATGACGAAGTCTCCCAGAAGTTCCTGAAGACCTACCTCGAGATACTCGACTTCAGCCACCTCTTCTTCACGCAACAGGACGTGAACGCGTTGAACGCGAAATACGGTACGTCGATCGACGACGATGTTCTGCTCGGAAATCTGAAGCCCGCCTACGACATCTACGAGCTCTACGAAAAGCGCGTCGATGAGCGTGTCGCCAAGGTGAAGGCGATGCTGAAGAACCCACCGACGGAGTTCAAAAGCGACGCGACGATCGAGTTAAACCGCCAGAAGGCGCCATGGCCGAAAGATGAGGCCGATGCAGATGCAATCTGGAATGCGCGGATCGCGAACGAGCTGCTCCAGGAGAAGCTCAGCGAGCATCCGATCGAGCCGGGTCCGCAGTTGGTCGCACGGCGTTACGAGCGCCTGATGCGCAACGTTCACGAGGAAGATCAGCCGGAGCAGGTGAAGCTCTTCCTCGCCGCGCTCGCCCAGACCTACGACCCGCACTCGGAGTACCTGAGCAAGGCCGACCTGAAGAATTTCAGCATCAACATGGGCCTCTCGCTCGTCGGCATCGGCGCGATGCTCCGGACGGAAGATGGCTACGCGAAAATCGAGAGCCTTGTCCCCGGCGGACCGGCGCAACGGCACGGCGGGGTGAAGGTCGGCGATCGCATCACGGCCGTCGCACAAGGGCCCGCTGAGTTCCAGGACGTCCGCGACATGCGACTCGACAAGGTGGTCGAGATGATCCGCGGCAAGAAGGGCAGCAAGGTCCGCCTGCTCATGATTCCTTCGGATGCGGCCGATCCTTCCAAACGGAAGACGATCGAGCTCGTGCGTGATGAGATTAAGCTAAAAGACCAGGAAGCCCGCGCCGACATCGTGATCAAAAAGGATCGCAATGGCGAGCCGGTGAAGCTCGGCTGGATCACGCTCCCGTCGTTTTACGCCGACATGGAGCGCCATCAGAAGAGCACCACCAAAGACGTGGTCGCGCTCCTGAACCGTCTCAAGAAGGAGAAGATCGGCGGCCTCGTGATCGACTTGCGACGCAATGGTGGCGGGTCGCTGGAAGAAGCGATCTCACTGACCGGCTTGTTTCTGAAGTCCGGCCCGATCGTGCAGACGAAAGGTTCGAACGGGAACATCGTCGTCTCGAGTGATCCGGATCCGGGCATTGCGTACGGAGGACCGCTCGTTGTTCTGACCAGCCGCCAAAGCGCCTCGGCCAGCGAGATCTTTGCCGCTGCGCTGCAGGATTACGGCCGCGCGCTGATTGTCGGCGACAAGAACACCTTCGGCAAAGGCACCGTCCAGACGATCCTCGAGATCGGCCGATTCACTTCGCTGCTCGGAAGCGCTTCTCAGGAAGACGGCGCGCTCAAGCTCACCATCCAGAAGTTTTACCGCGTCGCTGGTGGTTCCACGCAGCTGAACGGCGTCGCATCGGACATTGTTATCCCATCGCTTACCGACCTGCCTGAGTATGGCGAAGGCTCATTGAAGAACGCGCTGCCCTACGACGAAGTGCCGAAGGCGCGTTATACGCTATGGCAGGACCCGCCCGGAGCTTACCTCGAGGAACTCCGCCGTCGCTCCCAAGCCCGCGTGAAGGATGACCCGGAGTTCCATTACGTCATGGAAGACATGGATCGGCTTCGCAGGAAGCTCGATGAGAACCGCATCTCGTTGAACGAAGACGTGCGTCGCGCTGAGCTCGATCAGGACAAGGTCCGCAAAGAGCAGCGGCAGAAAGACCGCCTTGCGCGTCAGACGGAAGATACCAAGATTTTCCGCGTAACGCTCGACACCGTCGACAAGCCGAACCTTCAGCTCATCACTTATCCGGCGAAGATCGCCGCGAACACAAAGAGCACCGCGGCGCCGGAAGTGGCGCCGGATCCGGACAGCGATCCGCTGGGCGGCGATGACACGAAAGAAGTCGCTCTCGACCCGATTCGCGACGAAGCGCTCAATATCCTCGCCGACCTGGTGGATGTAAGCGCCGGGCCGAAGACCGCGAGCGTCGCAAAGTAACGCGCGACGCTTCCAACTGCGCGCGGTTCCGTCTAGATTTCCGCGGATGAGTTTGATGCGGCTACCGCATGCGCTGATTCTTCTCCTTGCCGTCACGGTTGCGGCGTTCGCGCAGGCGCCGGAGCAAGGTGCCGATCTCGCCCAGGCCTACGCTCGCGGCATGGCAGCTTTCCAAGCCGGCGACTATCCGCGCGCTGCTTCTGAGCTGGAGGCGCTGATTAACAAGGCCGAGTCCACGCCCCAGCTGGAGCCGGTCTTCTTCACCGTCGGTTCGGCCTACTTCAACGCCGGCAATCACCAGAAGGCGATCGCCGCTTTTAAGGCCTACCTGGCGAAGTTTCCTCAAGGTCCACACGCGGGCGATGTCGCGTTCGGCCTCGCCCAATGCACCCTGCTGACCAAGAACTACACGGAGGCGGCGGCGCAGTTTAGCGCGCTGGAGAAAGACCCGAAGCTGCGCGAGCAATCCCTTCTTGCGCAGGCCACCGCGTTCAAAGAAGCGAACAAGGTGAACGAGCAAATTGGCGCACTAGAGAAGCTGGTCGGCGGGGAACTCAAGACGGCAGGTGGCGTCCGCGGCGCAATGATGCTGGCGCAGGCTTATGCGCAAAAAGGGGACGCGGACAAAGCGGTCCAGACTTTAGCTAAAATCCACGACCAGCTTCGGCTGGTAGATAACATCGTTGAGCTAAACGCGATGAGCGTGGAACTCGGAGATCAGCTCTTTCAGAAGAAGCTCTACGCCGATGCTCTCGAGTGCTACCGCTCGGCTTACCCGCGCGATCTGATCACGAAGATGCAGACCGACCGGATCATGGCCATGCAGCAGGCGATCGAGGCGAACCTAAGTGCCGCCCGCGCTGACCCTACCCAGGTCGGCAACCTGGGCGTAGCTAATAACCAGCTCAAGGCCGATATCGCGAAGGCGCAGCAGCTTCTGCAGGAGTTTCAAAAACTGCCTGACTACACCGCGGCGATCTACATTCGGATGGCTCGTTGTTTCTACGAGATCGACACGAAGTGGGAGGCGGTTGTTGTCTATCAGGAGCTACTCGACCGCTACCCAACCGCGCCGGAACGCGAGTCCGCCCTTTTCGGGATCATTGTTTCCCTTGCTGAAGTAAACCAGCCACAGCGCGCGTTAACGCGTTGCGAGGAATACCTGCGCGACTTCAAGACTGGCGCAAATGCCGAAACCGTCGGCTACCTGATGGGCGCGGTAGCCTTACAGGCGAATGATCCACGTGCGGCCGAGACTTACTTTGGCAAGATGCTCGAGACGCAGCCGAAGAGCCAATATCGCGAGCAAATCCGCTACTTGCTCGCCAACGCCAAGTTCTCCGCCGGCAAGCACGACGAAGCGGTCACTGAGTATAAGAAATACCTCCAGGACTTTCCGAAAGGACAGAACGTCGAGGATGTGAACTACCGCATTGCCTTGTGCGCGCTGTTTTCGGGGAAGTACGAAGAGGCGATCAAGGAGCTCGGCGATTACATGCAGAAGTATCCGCAAGGTGCTTTTGTTAGCGACGCTCGCTACCGCCTCGCGGTCTGCAAGTATGCTGCATCTCTCTACGAGGCGGTGATCGCCGACTGCAAGGCTTGGGAGCGCGACTACCCGAACAACCAGCAGCTAGCGGAAGTCCTGGCGCTGCTGGCTGACTCCTATGCCGCTACAAGCCGCGATGAAGAAGCGACTCAGGATTATATCCGCTCTTATCAGGCGGCTAAGACTGATGAGGTGATGAACTACTCGCTCTTCGCGGCGAGCAAGCTTCTCCAGAAACGCGGCGATTGGAACAAGGTGAGCGAGCTCTTCACCCGCTTCATCGAAGAGAAACCGGACCATCCTACTGTTCTCACCGCGCTTTACTGGATCGGTAAAGCCAAGGCGCACGAAGGCCAGCTCGACGAGGCGAAGCGACTGACCGCGGAGACCATCAAAAAGTACATTGGTAATCCGCAACGCGAAGCAGTCGACCTTCTGATTTCGCAGCTCGCCCAGCTTTGCGTGAAGAAGAAGCGCACCGGTGACGAAGCAGCTCCTGCCCCGACGGACGCACCAGCAGATCCCGGCGCAGAGCTGGACCAGCTACTAGGTGACAGCGAGAAGGATCAGTCGCCTACGGCAAAGGCGCGCATCCTTTATGCAAAGGCGGAACTCGCGCGGCTGCGCAAACAGCCGGCCGAGGAAGAGAAGGATATCGCCCGAATTGCCGAGACAACGAAACCGGAAGACCTGAGTCCGGTGTTGCTTGGCCGCGCCGGTGACTATCTCGTCTCGCAGCATAAGCCTGATCAGGCACGCGCCTACTATCAGCGCCTAAGTGATGAGTATCCAAAGAGCGAGAACATTGACTTCGCCTATAACGGACTGGGCGAGGTCGCGCTGCAGAAGAATGACCTGCCGCGCGCGTTGAGCTACTTCACCGATGGCACAGAGAAGATCGCGGCGACGACCAAACTGAAAGAGCTAACGCTGGGCAAAGGCCGCACTCTGCTCGCCATGGGGCGGCTCGTGGAAGCAAGGAAGGTCTTCGAACAGGTCGCATCGGTCCGTGAATGGCGCGGCGAATCCACCGCCTTCAGTATCTTTTCACTAGGTGATATTGAGGCACGACAAGGGCGCTGGGCGGAGGCGAATGCTTACTTCCAGCGTGTCTATGTCGGATACCAGAAGTTCAGTAACTGGGTGGCGAAATCTTACCTCCGGAGCGCAGAGGCTTTCGAGAAGCTCGGCAAGCCGCAGGAAGCGGCGAACACCTATCGCGAGCTAGTTCGCCTCGCGAATGAGAAGAAGGAACTTGCCGGTCAGGCGGAAACCGAAGAAGCACGGCGGCGCTTAAGTGCGATGGGAGCACAAGGATGAGGCGCTTCATTGCGATACTACTTCTCGCGCTGGTGCCTTCTTTGTTGCCGGCCCAGGTGATCATCTTGAAAAGCGGACAGCGCGTTGAAACACAGGGCGTGCGTCGCAGCGGCGACAAGGTGATGGGCAAGATCGAAGTTGGCGGCAGTGCTGGCGAAGTTGGACATCCTGTCGCCTCGATTGCGAAGATTGAGTTTCCCGAGCCACAAGGATTGAAGACCGCGGGCGATCTCCTATCGCAAGGTCAGGCTGACCGCGCGCTCGCCGAAATCACGCCGGTGCTCGCCTTCTACGATCAGTTCCGTGACATCGCGGGGTCGTGGTGGGGTCAGGCCGCAGTCGTGAAGGTATCCGCTCTAGCTGCCATGGGGCGAGACCTTGAAGCGGAAGCACTCGCGACTCAGGTGCAGAAGATTGCCACCGATCCAGAAGCAACCCGTGCACTGAACCTTCGTATCGCCAACTCGTTGGTCCGCAAGCAGGACTTCGAGAAGGCGAACCAGCTGGTCGACATCGTCATTAAAGAGAGCGGGCGACCCGAAGTCATCGCGGATGCCTGGGTCACCAAAGGAAACATCCTGCTCGCTCAGAAGCAGTGGGACGGCGCCCTGCTCGCCTTCCTCCACGTGCCGGTTTTCTTCCAGGACGAGAAGCGGTTCGTGCCGCCGGCCCTGCTGGGTAGCGCGCGCGCTTATCGACGCCTCGACGACATAGACAGGGCGAAGAAATCCCTGCATGATCTCATGACCGCTTTCCCGAAGTCGGCTGAAGCCGCAGCCGCGCAGACGGAGTTACAAAAGCTGTAGCTTATGATGAACCGAAAGACTCTTTACCACCTATCGCTTGGCACCTGTGCGCTCTTCCTCTTCCTCACCAGCGTGTTCGCGCAGGCGCCTTCGCCCGCAGCCGGCACCAACGCCGAAGGCGTTCACGCCAAGACCTTATGGGAACAGATCAAGGAAGGTGGCTGGGTCATGGTTCCGATTGGTCTCTGCTCAGTCGCAACCATGTATCTCATCGGAGACGGAATCATCCGGACCAGTCGCAAGCGCGTCGCACCGGTCACGCAGGAGCAGAGCGTTAAGTCGCTCTTCCGTCAGGGCGATTACGTCGGCGCTTACAACTACTGCAAGGAGAACCCCTCGCCGCTGACCAATGTTCTACGCGTAGGCATTGGGCTGCTGGGTGATGGAAAACAGATGGCGGAGGATGGCATGCTTGGAGAGCTCGCGAAGGAGAACTCGAACATGCAGACTTACATTAGCTATCTCTCTGTGATCGGCGTTTGTACTCCGATGATTGGTCTGCTCGGCACTGTCACAGGGATGATCAAGGCTTTCGCGAAACTGGGCGCGTCCGGGATCGGCGATCCTTCCGGCTTGTCCGCGGCCATCGGTGAGGTGCTGGTCGCGACCGCGTCTGGTCTGGTGATCGCGATTCCAGCATTCGGCGCCTTCTACTTCCTTCGGAACCGCGCTGCGGCGTCGATCCATCACATCCAGGACGTAGTGAATGGTCTGTTCCGGAAAATGCCTTACGAGTCGCTAAGCGGCGTCCATCTGGGCGATGACGAGCTCTACGCGGCGATTCCCAACTGGCTGGTGCAGCCGGAAGCGGATGGAACGGGAAGTGTTACTCAGCCGTTGCGTAGTGGTGCGACTCAACCGCTGCGGACGGGAGCGACTCAGCAGCTGAGCTAAATGGCGGGCGGCGGCGGCGGTAGCGAGTCGGGCGAACCTGAGTTCCAGGTTGCGCCAATGATCGACGTCTTACTGACGATTCTTGTCTTCTTCATGACGATCACTTCGGCGCAGGTGCTGAAGGTGGATAAGTCGATCCAGCTCCCGATCGCTAAGGACGCGCAGAAGAAGGACAACTCGCGGGCGGAGGCGCTGGTGAATGTCCGCTGGCTGCCTAACGAGAAGAAGGGCTCCTTCGTTTTTGACGAACGAGTTTACAAGCTGGCGCCTGAGCTAGTGGAGCCATTGAAGGTGGCGAAAGCTACGGGAGAGAAGAAGGTCGCGGCGGGCGCGAACCTCGCTTTTCGCGCCGTGATCCGCGGCGATCGCGATGTGCCGGCGCTCTACGTTTCACAAGCGATGAATGCCTGTGCAGAAGCGGGTATCACTGACATCTCGTTTTCGGCCGTGAACAAGGAGTAGGTGATGCGTCTCGAGATTAATCAAAACGAAGGCAGCCTCGGTTTTCAGATCGCGCCAATGATCGATGTGGTCTTCGTCATTATGCTGTTCTTCATGGTCATGGCGGGCGCGGTGAAGGTGGAGAACGAGCTGAATACGCAGCTACCCGGGACCGCTGCTACCTCGAATTCGACCGACTTTGTCGACGAGCAAATCATCACCATCTCTGAGACGGGTGAAGTAAGCTTGAATGACGAGCCGTTCGACTCGCCGCAGAGCAAAGAACTACCTCAGCTTAAAGGGACGTTAATGCGGCTTAAGCAGAATGCTGATGCAGCTAAGACGCCTGCGGTCGTGACCATTGTCAGTGACGAGCAGGCGAAGTATAGCCGGACGATCGACGTGCTCGATGCGCTGGCGGTAGCCAAGATCGACAACGTGACCTTTAGCGTCGCGGAAGAAGAATGATCGAGGCACCGGAGCAGATTGCGCCTGACCTTGCGCCGCCGCGGACACCGAAGCGGCGCTGGAGCTGGAAGAACTTTGGCGGGAAGTTTCTCGTCATCAGCATTGCGGTGCATCTGCTCTTCGGGGCAGGCGCGGCGGTCTGGGTGGTGCAGCGTTACCAGGCTACGCGCAAGCTGACCTTCAAGGGTGGACCGCCCTCGCCGAATCCTTCTACGCGCTCGATCGAGCACAAGGTGCAGATGGCAAAGAAGCAGAGCACGATGAGTGCGCCCTCGATCAATAAGCGGATCACAACTACCGGCTTGTCGAAAGTTGCGCTACCAGAGATGCCGGCGATGCCCAAGGTAGCCTCGGCGCCGACTAAGATGGCGAGCGCAGGCGGCACGGACTCCAGCTTTACCATGGGCGCGATGACTAACACGGGTGCCAGCGGAGGCGGCGGATCAGCTGTCCCGGCGTTCGGCTTCCGCGAGTCGCGCGGCGGCGGGTCGTTAGTCGGTAAGTTCTATGACTTAAAGCAAACTCGCGATGGTAAGCCTTCCAAGCTGGACCAGGAGAAAGGCTTTCCTGCGGAGCTGGCAACGTTCGTCAATGGCTGGAACGAATCGAACCTGGCAAAGTATTTCACCGGGCCAAACCCGCTCTTTGCCACTCAGATTTACATCCCGAAGACACCGGCCGTGCAAGGACCGCAGGCGTTCAATCTCGGCAATGTGCAGCCGAAGATGTGGGTCATTCATTACAAGGGTAGTGTTATCCCGCCGGAGAGTGGCACCTATCGCTTCGTCGGGATGGCGGATGACGTGCTCGTGGTGCGCTTCAATGGACGCGTGGTGCTAGATTCCGGGTCGACCAATCCGAGCGGCAAAGGTCCAAGTCAGTTCTACGCATCGGAAGGGCTGCAGCTGAAGCCGGAGATGGGTTGGTATAAAGGACTGGGACGCGGAGAGCCGTTTCAGGTCAACGCGGGGGAGAGCTATCCGATGGAAGTGCTGCTCGGCGAATGGCCGGGCGGCGACTTCAAGGCGTGGCTCCTCCTTGAGAAGGACGGGGTGCAGTATGAAAAGGACAGTAAAGGCAATCCGATCCTGCCCATCTTCAAGCTACAAGCTAGTGAAGTAGCTAAGCCTTCCGTCGAAGCGCCTGTGTTCGCAAAGCAAGGACCCGCGTGGAAGGCTGAAAAGCCGAAGGCGGAAGCTTCGCCTTCACCGCGCTAGCGGTTGAACCGTCGCGCGACGTCGGGACTGAAGGCGCGCGGGTCGAAGCGGGGCTGATACTCGCGCTGGTAATGTTGTTCCGTGGGCTGAGGGCCGAAGCGGTCGTAATCCCGCTGCAAAGGTGTGCGTCCAAACACGTGCACCGGCGTGCCGCTTTCCACCGCATTGAAGAAGGCGATCGCGTTCTGCTCGGGCATTCGGACGCAGCCATGCGAAGCGGGATAGCCGGGTAGGTAGCCGGCGTGCATGCCGATGGCGTCGTGGAACCGCATGAAGTAGCGCATCGGCGCGGGAAGGAACTTTCCGCCGCGCGGGACTTTCATATCCGCGTCCGCGTCGCGCACCACCACGCTGCCACTGGCGTCGACGATCTGTCCGTAAAGCGATGAGAAGTGGTTGCGCTCTTTCTCGATGATCTTGAATGAGCCGGTTTCCGTGAGGTGACCAGATCGGCCGGTGGAGACAGAGCTGGCGAGCACAACCTGTCGGCCGCGGATGAGATAGGCCATCTGCTGTTGCAGATCGATTTCGACCTGATAGCCGGGCGCGCAGTAGGCGAACGGCGCGGCGATGACCAGGAGTAGAAGAGCGAAGATCCCTTTTCGCGAACCCATAAGGCAGCTTTGGACGATTGAACCGCCGAAAGCTTCAAAGGTCGCGCCTACGCGCATATCATCCCGAGCCAGCGAAGACGGCGAGGGACGGAGCACGGGGTTCTTTGCTCGCCGCTAGGTCTGCATCCGCCAAGCACCCTGTGTGAGATCCCTCGGCGCGCTTCGCCAGCCTCGGGCTGACCACGTATGTCGCGCTAGACGGCGATCGGGGCTTTGATCGCGGGATGCGGGTCGTAGTTCTCGAGCTGAAAATCTTCGAAGCCGAATGCGTGAATGTCCTGGACTGCGGGATTGAGCCGCATCTGCGGGAGCGGGCGGCAGGAGCGCGAAAGCTGCTCACGCG
>JALZAD010000244.1 GCA_030948555.1 Verrucomicrobiota bacterium
TTGACGGGCGGATGGGCATTGGTGGTAATCACGTTGGGCTCCTCGGTTACATCCGGAATCGCTCGCCCAGGTAGAGCTGACGACTGATCGGATCGTTGATAAGAAAATCCTTCGTCCCTTCGCTTTCAACGCGGCCTTCGAAGATGAGATAAGCGCGGTCCACGATCGAGAGTGTCTCGCGCACGTTGTGGTCGGTGATCAAAATCGCGAGGCCAGATTTGCGAAGGTTGACCACGATCTGCTGCACATCGTAAACGGCGATGGGATCGACGCCGCTGAACGGCTCATCTAACATCAGCAGGCTCGGATTTGTCACGAGCGATCTTGCGATGGTCAGCCGCCGCTTCTCGCCGCCGCTCAAGGTCAGCGCAGTATTTTTCGCCAGCTTTTCGATCCCAAATTGATGCAGCAGTTCGTCGCAACGATGACGCCGCTGTTGCTTCGTTAACCGTAGCGTCTCGAGGATCGCGAGGATGTTCTGCTCAACCGTCAGCTTGCGGAAGATCGACTCCTCCTGCGGCAGGTAACCCATCCCGAGTCGCGCGCGTTTGTACATCGGGTAGTTCGTCACGTCTCGGCCGGAGAAGATGACCCGCCCGCTGTTTGGCCTAACGAGTCCTACGATCATGTAGAAGCTCGTGGTTTTGCCCGCGCCGTTCGGTCCGAGCAAACCAACGATCTCGCCTGCGCGGACGTTGATCTTCACCCCGTTCACGACCGCGCGGCTGCCGTAAATTTTGACCAGCTCCTCCGCTTGCAAAACCTGCTCACCCGTGGCGGGAAGTGGCGCGGCAGCGAGCGGATCCGGCGCGGCCGCGGTCGGCACGTCCACGCTCATCGTTTTGCTGGCACAGCTGCCGCCGGCGCCGGGCTCGCGCCGGACGTCGGCTGCTGGCGGATTTCGGTTCGGCTCGGCCCTTTCGTCACTAATTGCCCGCCCGCCTCGAGCACCATGACCGTGTCCGGACTCGTCGCGACGTGCGTGTTCTGGCCCGACTGCACGCGCGGACTGCCGCGCAATTCTACGTTCCCGTCGCTCGTCGTGTAGATGGCCATTTCAGCGCGCCCGATCGAGCGCGTCGGCGGGCCGCCCTTTTCATCCACACGCTCTTTGACCACACCGACGTTCCCTTCCGCGACCGCTTTCTCGAGCGCCTGGTTCGTTCCTCCAACGGCCTGCCCGGCCGGCGCAGCCTCGCCTTCTTCTGGCGGCGTCGTCTTCGCGAGGTAGATGGTCATCTTGTCCGACTGCACGTTGAACCGCGGATCGTTTACGATCACATGCCCGGTGAAAATTCCGATGTTCTTCGGCGGATCGAAGAACGCTTCGTCGGAAAAGATTTCCGTCACCACCGGCTGGCCCGGCGGCGCCTTGCTGCTGCCCGCCTTCTTACTCGCGCCGGCCGCCTCACTCGTGCCTGCTCCTTCTTTGGCCGGGGTGCGCTTCGCGGTTCGCGTTGGCGATTGCGCTGGTGAAGCGAGCGTCGATGTCGGAAGCCCCTGAGCTTTGAGTTCAGGAGCGGCAAATCCGACCAGCAAAAGCGCGCACGCCAGCAGCCTCATCATTGCGCGGCGGGTGGTTCCGGCTTGGCCGGTCCGGTGACGACCATCTTGACGTTGCCAACGAGTTTCGCCCCGCGGTCGACCGTATTGAATTCCATCGAGTCGCCCGAGATCGTGAAGTCGCTCCGGGTCACAGTGGTGCGCGCCTGCGACGCGATCTGTTGCGTTTTGAGATTCAAAACTCCGACCGGCATTTCGATGAACAAATCGCGCGTGTTCTGCGGTGTGAACGTCGTGAGTTTCATGTCGCGCAACTCAAGGTGCTCGCTGTCCACGCGCTTCGCCGTGCCCGCCTCAAAACGCGAGCGCAAGTGACCTTCCGGATCGATGTCCGGCAACACCAGGCCCTTCGCTTCCTGCCCGATCGGCAGAGGAATATTCGTCAGCGAGGTGTGCTGCTTTCCCTTCTTTTCCGGCGTCGCCGAAGGATCAGCTGCGAGCGCGGAACAAGCGAGAAAGACGATCAGCGGAAGCCATCGCGAGGCCGCGTTTCGACCGCGCCGGCTACGAAACGGCGGCATGAATAGCTCTTAACATGCGAAGGTTCCGCGGCAACTGCTTTAGCGGAAGCTGGTTCGTCGCGTCGGACAAAGCGCGGCTTGGATTCTCGTGCACTTCCATGAAGATGCCATCGCAACCAGCCGCCATCGCGGCGCGCGCCAGAACCGGCGCCAGGATGCCATCGCCCGAGGTCGCGTCGCCCGCGCCGCCGGGTCGTTGCACCGAATGCGTCGCATCAAAAATTACTCGATAACCGGCCTCACGAATCCAGAAGAGTGAGCGCATATCGGCGACCAGATTGTTGTAGCCGAACGTGGTGCCGCGTTCCGTGAAGAAGAACTGATCGTTGCCGAACGCGCTCAGCTTTTCCGCGATGTTCCGCACGTCCCACGGCGCGAGGAATTGGCCCTTCTTCACATTCACCACGCGCTTCGTTTCCGCGGCTGCCTGTAACAAATCGGTCTGGCGACAAAGGAACGCCGGGATCTGCAGCACGTCGATAAACTCCCCGGCAATGTGCGCTTCCTCCGGCGAGTGCACGTCCGTCGTGACCGGCACACCGATTTCGCGGCCGATGTCCGCGAGTATCGCGCACCCTTCTTTCGCTCCAATCCCGCGGAAGGATCGAAGCGAGGTGCGGTTCGCCTTGTCATACGACGCCTTGAAGATGAACTGCGCGCCTTCACCGCGGCAGATTTCCGCGACCTTCCGCGCCATGCGCCTAACGAATGCTGCCGACTCGATCGCGCACGGTCCGAGGATGAACGCCGGCTCTCGCCCGCCAATCATCACGTCGCCGATCTTCAGCGCCTTTGGTTTCACCGCGCGCAACCTCGGTTGAATCCGCGTCCCCGTCCACGAGCACGCGCAAACGGATCCTGCACCACCGACGAGAGAAGCCG
>JALZAD010000249.1 GCA_030948555.1 Verrucomicrobiota bacterium
CATCTACTACATGGACCCGAAGCTCTACGCTGCCGGTGCGCGCGAGAGTAGCTTCCGCACGTTCTACTTCGAGCCGAAGATCGCGACGAACAAAGTGCGCGAAGACGCCGTGCATCTCATCCTCGCGTTCGAACATGAACCACGACAGGCGGGGCACTGGAACTTCACGAAGTGGGACATCGTCGATCTCTCGCACTTTTATGTGCGATTAAAGGCCGAGTTTCAGGGAAGTAACCGCGATATGTACCGGCCCGAAGCAGTCGTCGGGACGAGCGGCAAGTAAGGCTACGCTGCGGTTTGACGTTGCCCTGCGAGACCCTTGATTTGGTACTAAAGAATTAGCTCCCTCACGGGGGCGCGCCGTGACGCGAGAGATAATCTTTCGTAATGAAAACTCTCACCGGCACTAAGCGTAAGTAGTTAACGCGTAAATGATTGACACCGCATGAGCGGACGATCAGCCTTGCTCCTCAATACGCGGGTCGAGGCGCTCGCCTCGATGTCGTTCGTCCTTACAGGGTGCCCTGGGTCTTTGGATGAGCTTCCGCTCAACAGTTAACCTGGAAAGAACTAGCATCATGAAACCTATCACCGCCACCCTTGTGGCGATCACTGCACTTAGCCTTTGCGCTACACCCTTCGCCGTCGCGGCAGATAACTCCGCGGTAGAGACGAAGATCAAACAAATGGAAGATTCCTGGGCTGCGTCCCAGACACAAAAGGATCACGGCGCGAGCGCTGTGGAACCGATGCTCGCGAGTGATTACTCCGGCGTTGGATCAAAGGGCGAGATCCGAGACAAGGCATCGCAAATCGAGCACATCAAGAGCGACACCGATACCTATACTTCGTCGAAGAACGACAGCATGAAGGTGCGGGTCTATGGCGCCGACGTCGCTACCGTCTGCGGGACTTCCACTGAGACCGGCAAAGATAAGGATGGGAAAGAATTCAGTCGTTCCTTCGCCTGGGTCGATACCTGGATGCAGCGGAACGGGAAGTGGGAGTGCATCGCCAGCGGCGGCACACCGGTAGGCGAGAAGAAGTAGTTAGAGGCTTGATCGAACATGAAACTAAAAATCGCATTCCTATTCGTCCTGGCCTCCGCCGTTTCGCTCAGCGTTAGCTTCGCCGCCGATGATCCCTTTATGGGAACGTGGAAGTTCAACGCGGCGAAATCAAAAATCCCGAACGGCGCACCGCATAACGATACCGTCGTCTACGCGCAGAGCGGTGACCAGGTAAAGGTCACCGTCGATGGCGTGGATGGTTCCGGCAAAGCAACGCACTCCGAATGGACAGGCAAGCTGGACGGCAAGGATTATGCGGCAAAAGGCATTGCGAGCCACGACTCGCGCGCCTACACGAAAGTCGACGCGCATACGCTCACCTACATCTTTAAGAAAGGTGGCAAGAGCGTCGGCCATGGCAAAGTTGTCGTGGCTGCCGACGGCAAAAGCCGCACGGTAACGGAAACGGCGACCGGCCCGGACGGCAAGGAAGTCGACACCACCTCGGTCTTCGACAAGCAGTAACGCTCGTCAGGAACTCTAAGCCGGTCAGCGCGTCGCGTGCTGGCCGGCTTTTGTCCTGATGCTCGCCGGCGACGGCGCGCGACTAAGCTTCTGTCACGACTCCGCAGCGTCTCGATCCTCACATCTCATGCGTACACAACTTCTACTTCTCGCTACATGCGTGGCGGCCGTCTTTGACTTGTCCGGCACGGCGACCAGCGCTCATGCCCAGGACCCGCTGGAGGTGAACTCGTCGACCATTAAGCTTAAGTTTGAAAACGAGCGCGTCCGCGTGATGGAGGCGACATTGCCAGCGGGTGCGAAGGAGCAAATGCACTCGCATCCGGCCTACGTTATCTACGTTCTGGAGGGAGGTCGTTACCGCAACTACGGATCTGACGGCAAGGTCACCGAAGGCGAGTTTAAGAACGGCGACGTCATCTACCGCGAGCCAATCACGCATGCCGCGGAGAACATCGGCGATCAGCCGACGCATCTGCTGTTAGTCGAACTCAAAGAGAAGTAGCAATCGAGCAAGCAAAAAGCCCCGCAGCTCGCGGCCCGGAATCCGGCTAGGTGACCTAAGTCGCAGCTAGCACCTTGTTCAACGCAGCAGATGCGCCGGAAAGTGCGCCTGCTGTTCTCGCACGAGAATGCGCCTTTGCCGCAGCCGCAGGGTCAGGTTGGGCTTGCTTGGATTCCAGCCGTTCGGATTCGGCAAGACCGCCGCGAGCATGGCCGATTGCTCCCGCGTCAAGGCGGCCGCGCTGACGTTGAAGTAAGATCTCGCCGCCGCTTCCACTCCGTAGATCCCCGGCCCCATCTCGATCACGTTTGCGTAGATCTCCAGGATGCGGCGTTTAGGCAGCAACGCCTCCATCCAGAAGGTGTAGTAGGCCTCGATGCCTTTTCTAATCCAGGAACGCCCCTGCCAGAGAAAGGTCGATCGCGCGCACTGCATGGTGATGGTCGAAACGCCGCGCACCGGTGTGCCCTTGCGCTCCGCCTGTGCGCGCGCCGCGTTCAGCTCCTTCCAATCAAAGCCATGGTGCTGAAAAAAGCGTTGATCTTCCGACACCCAGAGATGCTTTAGAAACATCTCCGGCATCTGCGCCTGGTTGATCCACTCGTAGCGCAGCGGTGCGCGCGGCCGGGGCGAAAAGAACTCGCCTATCCGGCGAAACACCATCGGCCGGGTTCGTGGCGGATTAATCACCCGAACAGCCGCGACCTCGATCGGCGGAATGATTAGCAGCGCGGCAGCGACCAGTAATGGCGCCTGCCAGCCGGTGACTGGTTTCGATCGCTTGGTCTTTGCCGCCGCCACGTGCGCACGAGAGCGGCGGCGCCGGCTTAGCGCAATCGACGAATGTTCTTCGACATCTGTTACCGCCGTAACAGGTTAAGACCACGCTCGCTGAGGCGGGTTTTTTGTAGAGCAATGCCGGTCGCGAGAGGCGGCAGCGAATTAACGGCTATAAGACAGACTCACGCGTTCCGGTGGACGCGCCGGGCGGCGGATTCGTTAGTAATCCGTCGTTAGGCACGCGTGCTGCTACCTCGTTAGCCAGCTATGAAAACAAACACCGACTTCAAAAATCTCCGAGTTCTGCCCTCCGGCTTCCAAGTCTCCATCGTCCGGCGAGGCGTAGAAGTGAGCAAACACTTCGCCGGCCACAGCGTTGAAAGCTACATGGCAGCGATTGAGCATCGCAATCGCCTGCTGCGAAAGCTGCCGGCGCCTGCCACCGTCTCCCGCAGGCTGGTGGCGTAAGGCTGCCCAGCCGTCACCCTTTCCTGATCGAGCCATAAGCGCGGCAAGCTGGTTTACCGGCGGGCCGTTGTGCTTTCGTGCAGGAATTCGACCTTCTTAGAGGAACTTAGCCACGGATAGACACGGATCTTCACGGATGACGAATGGACGGGCAGGCGTTCTTCGAAACGCTGCATTACCCGGCTATGATCCGTCGCTCCGCACTTATCCGTTAATCCGACAAGTTAGGGCAACGCGCCACGTGCGATCGCGCCGATGTGAGCGCGTTGACGTCACGCCTGGCTTTACCGTTTCACGTTGCCCGCCCGAATGGCGGGCGTATTTGTTAGGCCCATGCTCGCGGAAGCTGACCCAGCGCTCGAGTTCGATACCGTCGACGATGTCCTGCGCGACATCGCCGCGGGGAAACTCGTGATCGTGACCGATGATGAAGATCGCGAGAACGAAGGCGATCTCGTCATGGCGGCGGAGAAGGCCACGCCGGAAGCAGTCAATTTCATGGCGAAGTTCGGCCGCGGTTTGATCTGCGTGCCGGTCTCGAACGATCGGGCGGAGCAGCTCGGCCTCCAGCGGATGGTCGCGCAAAATCGTGAGATGTATCGCACCGACTTCACCGTCTCGGTCGATGCCGCGCGCGGAGTCACCACAGGGAGCAGCGCGCACGATCGCGCGGTCACGATCCAGATTCTGGCAAACCCGAAATCAGAGCCGGCCGATCTCGTGCAACCAGGGCATGTCTTCCCGCTGCGCGCACGGGACGGCGGCGTGCTCGTGCGAGCGGGCCACACGGAAGCGGCGGTGGACCTGGCGCGTCTCGCGGGCCTGCAACCCGCCGGAGTTCTCTGCGAAATCCTGCATGACGACGGAACGATGGCGCGG
>JALZAD010000250.1 GCA_030948555.1 Verrucomicrobiota bacterium
CTCCCTTGGCGCGTTCTTCCTGCGACGTTGCAGGCTGAGAAGTGCGATGCGTGTGATAGATCGTCCACGCCGCGTAGGCGAATTTCCCCGCCAGAAAGAGCAGGAGGACCAGACTAACGAGTGCAAGCGGACGACGGACGGCGGGTGAATTGAGCATTGCTCCCGCGCCTAACGAGACGCCGAATGCCCAGAGGAAATCGCCTGTGCAGGCGCCGAGCGCGATCGGCCATGCGGCCCAGAAGCCGCCGCCGCGCTCCTTTGGAATCAAGCCGCGCCGGATCATCTCCGCGTTGATCGGACCGGGCGGCCAGGCCACGGACCAGCCGAGCACAAAGCCGTTCAGGAGCGTGGAGAGACTCATCGTTTCTGTTCGCCGCATTTTGGGCTAGATGATGCGAACCATGCCGGCTCGAATCGATCGCGTTTTCGCGCGCTGCCGCAAGGAAGAATGCGCCGCGTTCATTCCTTACATCTGCGCAGGCGATCCGAACTTCACGCGCACCGTCGAGCTGGCGCGCGCGCTGGAAGATGCAGGCGCGGATTTGCTCGAACTCGGCGTTCCATTCTCCGATCCGCTCGCAGATGGAATCGTGAATCAACTCGCGTCGCAGCGCTCGCTCGAAGCAGGGGCAACCGTGCGCGGCGTGCTCGATTGCGTGCGTGAGATTCGCCGCGATTCGGAGATTCCGATTGTCCTCTACACGTATCTGAATCCGATCGTGCAGTTCGGGGCGGCCGAGTTCTACCGCGAAGCAGAGCGCGCCGGCGTCGACGGTTTGCTTATACTCGATCTGCCGCCGGACGAAGACGTCGATGTGCGCATCGACGCGCTCGCGCACATTCGACTCGTTGCGCCGACCACGCCGCGGAGACGGCTCGAGCAAATCTGCGCGCGGGGTGAAGGCTTCCTCTACTACGTCTCCCGTGAAGGCGTGACCGGCGCGCAGACATCGGTCGTGCAGTCGTTAGGCGAACGCGTGGCAGACATTCGCGCCTGCACGGACCTGCCGATCGCGGTCGGATTCGGCGTTTCAACTCCTGAGCACGTCGCTGAAGTGGCGCGCCACGCGGATGCAGTGGTGGTCGGAAGCGCGATCGTGAAACAGATCGCGGAGATCGGCGATTCACCTGAGCTCGCGCCGCGCATCCGCGACTTCGTGGCCCCGCTCGCGCGCGTCACCAGGTCATCCTGAGCGGAGCGCCAGCGGAGTCGAAGGACCCCGTGGCCATACCCGCGATACAGCCGCGGGGTCCCTCGACTTCGCTCGGGATGACGAATTGCAGAGCGCACCGCGTGTGTTAGGGAAACGCCATGGGGAAGCTCGAGTTCATCAAAATGAACGGCGCGGGAAACGACTTCGTGATGCTGGATAACCGCGCGGGCGAATTGCAGCTCAGTGGCTCGCAAATCGAGCGGCTCTGCGATCGTCATCGCGGCATCGGAGCGGACGGTGTGCTCGTGATCGAGCCGGCGAGTAACGGCGCGGATTTCCGGATGCGTTACTACAACGCCGATGGCGGCGAAGCGGAGATGTGCGGCAACGGCGCGCGTTGCTTCGCGCGCTTCGCCAACCGCGTCGCTGGCCCGCGCGAAAAGGTCTCGTTCGAAACGCCCGCCGGTGTGATCGCCGCCGCGCTCGAAGGCGAAGGCGTGACCCTGCAGATGAGCGAGCCGCGTGACATGCGGCTGAACCTAAACATCGCCGCCGCGGGTCAGACCTTTCGCTGCCACTACGTCGACAGCGGAGTGCCGCATGTCGTGATTCCGCTGCACGACATCGCGACCGTAGACGTGCGCACACTCGGCTCGGCGGTGCGGCATCACGCGGAGTTCGCGCCGCGCGGCGCCAACGTGAACTTCCTCGAAAAACGCGGGGACAGTCACATCGCGATCCGAACTTACGAGCGCGGCGTTGAAGACGAGACGCTGGCGTGTGGGACGGGTGTTGTTGCGAGCGCGTTGCTTTTTGCCGCGACGGAAAACGCGGCCTCACCGGTGCGCGTGCTCGTTAAAGGTGGCGATGAGTTGCGGGTCGGTTTTGAGAAAGATGGCGAGCGCTTCACCAATGTGACGCTGAGCGGTCCGGCTGACTTTGTTTTCGAAGGTTCGGTTGAGATTTAGTGAAATGTTATTCGAACTCGTCATTCCGAGCGGAGCGCCAGCGGAGTCGAAAGACCCCGCGGCACGACCGTTGATACTGCCGCGGGGTCTCTCGACTTCGCTGCGCTTCGCTCGAGATGACGGCGGGGTAAGGTCCCTGCGGCGATAATGTTCCGCGGCACCTACACCGCCCTGGTCACGCCGTTTCGCGACGACGCGATCGACTTCGACGCCTACGAACGGCTGATCGAGTCGCAGATCGCCGGCGGAATCACCGGTGTCATTCCAGTCGGGACAACAGGCGAGAGCCCAACCCTCTCGCACGATGAGAAGACGCAACTAATCCGTCGCGCGGTAGAGATCGCGCGCGGTCGTTGTCAGGTCCTCGCGGGCACCGGCTCGAATTCGACCGCCGCCGCGATCGCCGCGACGAAAGAAGCGGAGCAACTCGGTGTCGATGGAGCGTTGATCGTCGCGCCCTACTACAACAAGCCGAGCCAGGAAGGACTCTTCCGGCACTTCTCCGCGATCGCGCGCGAGACGCGTTTGCCGATCATGCTCTACAACATTCCCGCGCGCTGCGGGATCGATGTTGGCCCGGCGACCGTCGAGCGACTCGCCGCCGCGTGCCCGAAAATCGTCTGCATCAAGGAAGCGAGCGGCAGCGTCGATCGCGTGGCCGAGTTGCGCGCGCGCATGCCGGACGAGTTCACGATCCTGAGTGGCGATGATGGGCTGACGCTGCCGTTCATGGCAGTGGGCGCGGTCGGGGTCGTGAGCGTCGCGTCGAACCTGTTGCCGGCGGAGATCTCGGCGCTGGTGCGTGCGTTTGAGAACGGCGATTCGCAAGCGGGCCAACGCATGCACCGGCGCTTGCTCGGCTTGTTCAAGGATCTCTTCATCGAGCCGAATCCGGTGCCGGTGAAAACCGCGCTCGCCTGGCGCGGAATGATGTCGCCGGATGTGCGGCTGCCATTGTGCGAAATGACCGTGCCGAACGCCGCGCGGTTGCGTGCGACCTTGGAAGCGTTCGAAAGCAGCGCCGCATGATTCGCATCGCGCTGATCGGTGCGGCCGGGCGAATGGGACAGGCAATCGACCGGCTCGCCGGCGATCGGATCGTGGCGCGGATTGAGGTCGGCGATGCGGTTGAGGAGTCGTTAGGCGAATGCGATGTCGTGATCGACTTCAGTCATGCGGAGGCGACGAAGCGGAACTGTGCTGCGGCGGTCGCCGCGAAGAAGCCGCTCGTCATCGGCACGACCGGTCAATCCGGCGAGCAGACCGCGCTAATCAAAGATGCGGCGCGAACGATTCCCGTGCTTCTCGCCTCGAACTTCAGCATTGGCGTGAACGCGCTTTTCTGGCTGACGCGGAAGGCAAACGAGCTACTTGGCGATGGCTTCGACGTCGAGATTGTTGAGACGCACCACCGGCTGAAGAAAGATGCGCCAAGCGGAACGGCGAAGCGGCTTGCGCAGATCCTCTGCGAAGCGCGCGCCCTCGATTACGGGACGGACATTGCTCACGGGCGCGAAGGTTTGGTCGGCGAGCGGCCGCCGAGGCAGATTGGCATGCACGCAATCCGCGCGGGCGACGTCGTCGGTGATCATACCGTGCTTTTCGCGACAACGGGCGAGCGCCTTGAACTGACTCACAAGGCTTCGAGCCGCGACACCTTTGCGAGCGGCGCGTTACGCGCGGCGGAGTGGATCATCGGCAAGCCGGCGGGACTCTACGACATGGAAGATGTGCTCGGGCTGCGATGAATGAGCTCGGTCATCTCGAGCGGAGCGAAGCGAAGTCGAGAGACCCCGCGGCTCATCGATCGATACGGCCACGGGGTCCCTCGACTTCGCTCGGGATGACGGCTGGCAAATCATCATGAGAGCGGGCATCGCGCTCGGGTCGAACCTCGGAGATCGGCGCGCGAACCTGAGCAAGGCGCGCGAGCGGATCAGCCGGTTGCCCATGGTCCATTCGCCCATCGTCACCTCGTCGATCTATGAGACGGAACCAGTCGATTGCCCGCGCGGATCCCCGGCCTTCTTGAATGCCGTAATCGAGGTCGAGTGCGACGGCGAACCGGTCAAGTTCCTGACCAGCTTGCACGAGATCGAAGACTCGTTAGGCCGCGAAAGGAGCAGCGGTCACAACCTCCCGCGGACGCTCGATCTGGATCTGCTCTATATCGGCAACGCGATTCTCGCGGTCGCCGCGTTGCAACTGCCGCATCCGCGGATGGACGAGCGGCAGTTTGTGCTCGAGCCACTCGCCGAGATTCGTCCTGATCTCGTTCTGCCGGGGCAGTCGGAAACGGTCGCGAGTTTACTCGCCCGCTTGCCGAGAACGGCCGACGTGGTGCGAATCACTTCCGAGTGGTAGCGTCGCGCGGGATGGAAGATTTCCGCGAACGGAAACGGGCTGGCGAAGCGATCACCTCGCTCACCGCTTATGATTATCCGACCGCGCGTTTGCTCGATGAGGCAGGGATCGACATCATCCTGGTGGGCGACTCGTTAGGCATGGTCGTGCTCGGTTTTGAGGACACGACCGAAGTCACGCTCGACGACATGATCCATCACACGCGTGCGGTCGCTCGTGGCGTCAAACGCGCGTTGCTCGTCGCCGATTTGCCGATTCACACCTACGGAACGGCGGACGCGGCGTTACAGACAGCGCGAGCGCTCGTCGCCGCTGGCGCGCATGCCGTGAAGCTCGAAGGCGGATTGAATCGCGTTGGGCAAATCGAAGCTGTGGTCGGGGCAGGGATTCCGTTGATGGCGCACATCGGCATGTTGCCGCAGAGCGTGCGGATCGAAGGCGGCTACAAACTCAAAGGGCGAACTCAGGCCGAAGCGGATGCCCTGCTGCGCGATGCGAAAGCGGTGCAAGCGGCCGGCGCGTTTGCCGTCGTGCTCGAGATCGTGGCGGCGGAAACCGCGCGCCAGATTACCGATGCGATCGAGATCCCGACGATCGGGATTGGCTCTGGCGAAAGCTGCGACGGGCAGATTCTCGTCACGCACGATCTGATCGGGTTGTTTCCGTGGTTCGTGCCGAAGTTCGTGAAGCAGGAGGCCGATGTCGCGGCCGAGATCCGGAAAGCGGCGGCGGCATATATCGAACGAACACGCGCGAGCCGGCATCTAACGGCGGAGGTCTAGATGCGCACCATTCCACAACCGGGCGATTTCGATAACGACGCTATTTGGTCGGGCACCAAGCAGCGCAGTTGGCTGCTCGTGGGGCTGCTTGTCTCCGTGCTGCTGCACGCGGTGCTCTGTTTTTACTTTTACCAGACGCAGTTCACGCCGTTTGAAGCGCTCGTGAAACCGCAGGAGCAGACCGCGACCTTCAAAGTGAAGAACGTCGATCTTCAGTCGCTCGAGAAAGTGAGCATGGATCAGACGCAGCCGGCCGCGAAGCCCGAGCCGGACAAGACGAACGTGCAGTTGCCGGACGAGAAGAAATCGTTCGATCAACTGCTCGATGACGTCCATGCCACGACGGCGGTGCCGGACGACACGCGCGATGTGTTGCCTGACCAACCGAAGGTGGATCAGAACAACGCCACCTCGATCATGAGCGAGATTGAGCGGAGCACGGCGCAGGTTCTTGCGCAGAGCCCGAACGCCACGCGCGAGCAGACGATGCTGAATGACTCGGCCGTTTCCGGTCGGCCGCAGCCGGCGTTAACCGGCACCGAACTCGCAACCAGCACGACGATCAAACGTCCGAACGTCTTTAACAAATTGCCGGACGACAGCGCGGGGCCGAATCGCAGCCGAAGCCCCGGCTTCAGTGATTTGGATTCGTTGCTCTCGCAGAAAGGGCCCCTCGGTTCCGGCACGGCGATCCGCATGCCTAACGACCAATTGTTCGGCTACGACAGCGCCACTTTGGAAGGCGGCGCGCTCGAGCAACTGCAGAAGCTCGGCACCCTGATCAAGCGCAATCCGAAAGCGACCTTCCGCGTCGAGGGTTACACCGACTCGTTAGGCGGCGGCGATTACAACTTCGAGCTCAGCCAGCGCCGCGCCGATGCGGTGAAACAATATCTGGTCCAGGCACTCGGGCTGAATCCCGCGCAGATCCAGGCGCGTGGCTTTGGTGCCACGAAGTTCCTCGTCGCGCCGCGTCCCGCGCCGCCGACCGGCTCGCCCGAAGAACAAGCCGAGATCGCACGTCAGCGGCCGAATCGCCGCGTGGTGATTGTCGTCGATACGAACGCCTAGCGCTCGTTAGGCGATCACCAGTTTTTGATCCATTGGTTCTGGTCGCCGGTTGTCGTTCCGCCAGTGCTCCAAAGATCGAAGGTGGGATTATAGCCTTTCGGACTACTCGGATCTGAAGCCTTCATCGTTGAGTAGCCGTATGGATTTCCAAACGGATCGCGGATCGACGTCACGGTAGACGCTGACGGCGACGGCGGGTTCAGTTGGTTAGGCTTGAAGCCTATGTAGCTCTTTCCCGTCGGCTGCCGATTAGCATTCACGTCCCCGCTAATGGCTTTATAGAGCGCTAGATTTGCGGAAGCGTAGGTCGATGGATCAGCCTTCGTAGGATCGAGTTGATCAGTGGTCGCCTGATCGGTTGGGTAGATGCCATTGTCCGCCGTGTAGCTCTCGCAGGCAGCCCACATCGCCGCGATCTCAGCCTCGGCCCGCGAACGCGAGCCCTTCTTCTGCACGTAACCGGAAGTGCCGAGCACCAGCCCGGCGAGGATGATGATGATCGCCATCACGATCAGCAACTCGACGATCGTGAACGCGTTCGCGCGCTTGCTCACGTCTGCTGTTGCAGGCCGCTGATGATGCTGATCAACGGCATGAAAAGCGCGATCACGATCGTGCCGACGACCAGCGCGAGGAAGACGATCATGATCGGCTCGAGCATCGAGGTGAGGCCGGCCACGGCGTTGTCGACTTCGTCGTCGTAGACCTCAGCGATCTTCAGGAGCATCTCGGGCAACTGCCCCGTCTCTTCGCCGACGTCGATCATGCTGATGACCATGGGCGGAAATGCGCCGCTGGCTTCAAGTGGTTGCACGATCGATTCGCCTTCTTTCACGCTGTCGTGCACCTGTGAGATCGCGCCCGCGATCGTGGTGTTGCCTGCGGTCTCACGCGTGATGTTCAGAGCTTGCAGAATCGGCACACCACTCGTGACGAGCGTTCCGAGCGTGCGCGAGAAACGTGAGATCGCGGTCTTGCGCAAGAGATCGCCAAAGAGCGGGACCCGCAATTTGAAGCGATCGATCGCGGCCCGTCCGCCCGCGGTGCGGCCGAGGAATTTTATCCCGACCACGAGGACGAGACCGAGGACGAGGAGGATGGCCCAGTGATCCTTGACCGCGTTGCTCACCGTGATGACGAAGATGGTGATGGTCGGCAGTGGCTTGTCGCCGAGCATGTCCTTAAAGATCTGCTCGAACTTCGGGACGATGAAGACGAGCAGGAAACCCATGATCGCGACGGCCAGAAACATCACGATGATCGGGTAGATCATCGCGGCCTTGACCTTGTTTTTGATCTTGGCCGCTTTCTCGGAAAACTCCGCGAGCCGCGTGAGCACGAGCTCGAGCACGCCGCCGACTTCGCCCGCCCGGACCATGTTGACGTAAAGATCGTTGAAGATGCGCGGGTGTTGCGCGAGGCCTTCGCTGAAGGTGCTGCCGCCCTGCACGGCGTCAGACAGTTCGCCGATCGTCTTCTTCAACACTTTGTCGCGTTCCTGTTTCGCCAAAACGGTGAGCGCGCGGAGCAGCGGCAGGCCGGAGTCGATCAAGGTCGCAAGCTGGCGCGTGAAAATCATGAGCACGCGCGGCTTCACCGTCTTCTTCTCGAAAAAGACGATCCCCTTCTTCTTCTCGCCCGCTGTGACTGGAGCGGCGATCCGCGCGGGCTTCGATTTTTTCGCGGCTTTAACTGCTTTGCCGTCGCGGCCGGCCGCTTTGCCTTCTTCAAAGACGTTCGTCGGGAAATAGCCGGCCTGACGCAGCTGGCCGATCGCTTCGTTAGTCGAGTTCGCGTCGACCAGTCCGGTCGATTCCTGGCCGCGCGCGTCGAGGGCTACGTAGGTGTAACGGGGCATGCGCGTCGCCGACCCTAAGAGGGTAGGATTTGCTTGTCGAGAAAGCCGTCGCGACGGTTCTCTCCCCGTCTTCGTGCTCCTCCTCGTCCTCGTCCTCGATTTTCTTCTGAGCTGAGGATCCTCGAATCGAGGACGAGGACGATTTACGTGTATTTGAGCACTTCCTCGAGCGTCGTGTCGCCTTCGAAGATGCTGCGTACGCCGTCCTGCCGCAGTGTAACCATCCCGAGCTCGATGGCCTTCTGTTTCAGGACAACAGTCGGCGCGCGTTCGTTGATCAGCTCGCGGATCGGATCGTTCATCTTCATCAACTCGTAGATACCTTTGCGTCCTTTGTAGCCGGTGTTGTTACAAGCTTCGCAGCCTTTGCCGTAATAGAAGTTCCGATCGCCAATGTCGCGTCGCGCCAGCCCGAGCTGATCGAGCAGGCTCTGGCTCGGCTGATACGTCGTGCGGCAGTGCGAACAGATGGTGCGGAGCAATCGCTGGCCGAGCACGGCCTCGAGAGTTGAGGAAATGAGGAACGGCTCCACGCCCATATCGATCAGGCGTGTTACCGCGCCGGGCGCGTCATTTGTGTGCAGCGTGGTGAAAACTAGATGGCCGGTGAGTGAGGCCTGGATCGCGATCTGCGCCGTCTCGAGATCGCGCGTTTCACCGACCATGATGCGATCCGGATCCTGGCGCAGAAAGGCGCGCAGCACGCGTGCGAATGACAAGCCAATCGCTTCGTTCACCGGCACCTGCACGATGCCTTCCAGGTCGTACTCGACCGGCTCTTCCGCGGTGAGCA
>JALZAD010000264.1 GCA_030948555.1 Verrucomicrobiota bacterium
AGAACGCGAACGGCACCGCGACCTTGACCTGCAAGGTTGCGCCGGGTCTGCAGTACCAGCTGCAATCATCGACCGACCTCCTGACCTGGACGACGCAGGGCAACCTCACGCCGGATGTGAGCGGGAATTTGAGCGCGAGCGTCTCGACGAGCGGCCCGGTGTTCTACCGCTTCGCCTTCACGCCGCCGTAGGCGATCACTCGTTAGGCCAGAGGGCGTCTCCGCCAGCGGACGCAAAGAGTTTGCGTAAGGCGGGCCGCTGTCCCACTTATCGGACGATGACCGCCGAGAAGCAGAATGATGCGCAACGAATGGAGAAGATCGTCAGCTTGTGCAAGCGGCGCGGCTTCATCTTTCAATCGAGCGAGATTTACGGTGGCCTGAACGGCGTCTGGGATTTCGGCCCGCTCGGCGCGGAGCTGAAGCGCAACCTGAAGGATTACTGGTGGCGCACGATGGTGCACGAACGCGAGGACGTCGTGGGGCTCGACGGCGCGATCCTGACGCATCGCGCGGTGCTCAAGGCGAGCGGCCACGAGGATACTTTCGCTGATCCGATGGTGGATTGCCGGACGTGCAAAGGACGTTTCCGCGCCGATCAAATGCCGGAGAAAAACGGGGTCAAGCAATGTCCGAATTGCGGCGGCAAAGACCTGACCGAAGCGCGCGCATTCAACTTGATGCTGCGCACGCATCTCGGCGCGTCAGAGGATGAATCGTCGATCGCATATCTCCGGCCGGAGACCGCGCAGTCGATTTTCGTGCAGTTCAAAAACGTGCTCGATACCGCGCGGAAGAAGCTGCCGTTCGGCATCGCACAGATCGGGAAGGCGTTCCGGAACGAGATCAATCCGCGCAATTACATTTTCCGCTCACGCGAATTCGAGCAGATGGAGCTGGAGTATTTTTGCGCGCCGGAAGATGGAATGCGGCTGCTCGATTACTGGCTCGAGGAGCGGCTCCGGTTCTACGACAACATCGGAATCCCGCGCGCGAAGTTGCACGTGCTGAACGTGCCGGATGCGGATCGCGCGTTCTACTCGAAGGGGACTTACGACATTGAATACGAGTTCCCCTTCGGCGTGCAGGAACTCGAGGGGGTGGCGTATCGGACCGACTACGATCTGCTGGCGCACCAGACGGCGAGCGGCAAACCGCTGGAGTATTTCGACGAAGAGACGAAGGCGAAGTTCGTGCCGCACGTGGTCGAGCCGAGCGCCGGCGTCGATCGCACCTTGCTCGCGTTGATTTGCGAGGCCTTCGATGAGGAGACGGTCACGGACGAGAAGGGGAAATCCGAGACACGCACGGTGATGCGGTTTCACCCGCGGATGGCGCCGGTCAAAGTCGGCGTGTTCCCGTTGCTCAAGAACAAGCCGGAGCTCGTGGCAAAAGCGCGTGAAGTGCACGCCTTGCTCAAGCCGCACATGATGGCGTTCTATGACGAAGGCGGCGCGATCGGGCGGCGTTATCGGCGGCAGGATGAAGCGGGCACGCCATTCGGCCTAACGATTGATTTCGAGACGCTCGGCGAACGCGGCGATGAGTTGCGCGACACGGTCACGCTGCGGCATCGGGATTCGATGAAGCAGGAGCGGGTGAAGATTAGCGAGCTGCTCGGGATCCTCCTGCCGCAGATCCGGTAGAGTTGTCGCCGCGACAACACGCATCTCGTTTCGGGGTCAAAGCCGAATACGGAGTATGCCCACTCATCAGCATCAGACCGAACGCGCCGGCGATAAGATTTCACTCTGGGAAGCGACGAGCGAAGCCGGCGCGCTGAATCCCTTACGCGAGGGTGTCGAGGCGGACGTGTGCATCGTTGGCGCCGGCATCGCCGGGCTCTCCGTCGCCTATCGACTCGTGCGCGACGGGCAAAGCGTTGTTGTCATCGATGATGGTTTGGTCGGTCGCGGAATGACGGGTCGCACCACCGCACATCTGGCCAGCGCGCAGGACGACGGCTTCTACGAAATCGAGAGCCGCCATGGTGCAGAGGGCGCGCGTTTCGCGGGGGAGAGTCACGCGGCCGCGATTGCTCAGATTGAAGCGAATGTGCGCGAAGAGGGGATCGATTGCGGGTTCGAACGCGTCGATGGCTACCTCTTTGAGCCGCCGGACCAGGGGACCAAAAACCTGCGGGAGGAATTCGAGGCGGCGCAGCGCGCCCGCATGCACGTCGAGTGGGTCGAGCGCGCGCCGATCGCCGGCTTCAACACCGGCCCGGCGATCCGCTATGCGAATCAAGGCCAGTTCCATCCCCTGCATTACCTGCGCGGATTCGCCGCGGCGATCGAGCGACGCGGCGGCCGCATCTACACCGGCACGCGGGTGGTCGACGTTCAGGAGACGGAAGATGGCGTCGCAAAAACAGAAGACGGCCACACGATCCGCGCGCGCCACTTTGTCGTCGCGAGCAATACGCCGATCAACGACCGCTACGTCATTCATACGAAGCAGGCGCCGTACACGACCTACGCGATCGGGTTCCGACTCGAGCGAGGCGCAGTGCCGCACGCGCTTTGGTGGGACATGGCAGAGCATGCTGGCGAAGAGGACAAAGCGATCGGCATGATCCCGTATCACTACGTGCGCGTCTCGGCCGGCGCGGATGGCGACGAGGTGCTGGTGGTCGGCGGCGAAGATCACAAGACCGGCCAGGCAGATGATTTCGAGCAACGCTACTCCCGCCTTGAGCACTGGACGCGCGTGCGTTGGCCGGAGGCGCGCGAGGTGGTTTATCGCTGGTCCGGGCAGGTGATGGAGCCGGAGGACTACATGGCCTTCATTGGGCGCAATCCCGCCGATAAGCAGAACGTCTACATCGCCACCGGCGACTCGGGCCAGGGCATGACGCACGGCACGATCGCCGGCATCCTGATTCCGGACCTCATCATGGGCCGGGAGAATCGCTGGGCGAAACTCTACGATCCGTCGCGGCTGAGCTTCAAAGGGGCCGGCGATTTCCTGAAGGAGAACGTGAATGTCGCGGCGCAATATCGCGATTGGGTGACGGGCGGTGACGTCTCGCACGTGAACGATATCGAGCACGGCTGCGGAGCGGTCGTTAGGCGCGGCTTAAAGAAAATCGCGGCCTATCGCGACGACTCCGGCGTGCTTCACGAAATGACGGCCGTCTGTCCGCACCTCAAGTGCATCGTCCATTGGAACCGGAACGAGAAGACGTGGGATTGCCCGTGCCATGGCTCGCGCTTCGATGCCATGGGGCATGTGCTGAACGGGCCGAGCGTGGCTGATCTCGCGCCGATCGATGATCAGCGCGCATCGTGAGGCTCGTCATCCCGAGGCTGGCGGAGCGCGCCGAGGGACCTCTTGCAGGGTGAATGGATTCCGCTTGAGCCGATGGTGCGATCAGCAGCGCGTAGGTGAGATCCCTCGGCGTCTTCGCAGCCTCGGGATGACATGCCTGGTCTACCGAGTGATTCACTCAACGCCGCGACCCTGCTAAGTTCAGGGTGATGGAAGCAGACGCCTTCCGCGAATATTGCCTAACGAGAGCTGGCGTCACTGAAGAGACGCCGTTCGGGCCGGACAATCTCGTGTTCAAAGTCGCGGGAAAGATGTTCGCTCTTCTCGGGCTCGATGAGATTCCCGCGCGCGTGAATCTGAAGTGCGATCCCGATCGAGCCTTGGAATTGCGTGACCGCTACGAGGATGTCATCCCGGGTTATCACATGAACAAGAAGCACTGGAACACGGTGGTCATCGCCCGTGCAATTCCGGATGGCGAGATCCGGAAGATGATCGACCACTCGTATGAGCTGGTCGTGAGTTCGTTGCCGAAGAAGACGCGCGAGCAGCTGCTGTAGGGTGCGCTACAGCACCATTGGCGAGACCGCGCGCAGTTGAATTTCGCCGACCTCGAGTTGCAGCGCGTCGTGCGCGATCTCGAGGAACGCATCGGGCGGGTCGGTCAGCGCGACCTGTAATTGGCCGGTGTTTTCGTCCGATGCGCGCAGTGCGTCGCGCGAGAGAAGTTCGCGCACGGCACTCGCGCAATTCTCCGCTGAGTCAACGAGCACGATGCTGTCACCGAGCAGCCGATGAATCGCCGGCCGGAGCAGGGGATAATGCGTGCAGCCGAGCACGAGTGTATCCATTCCCTCGTCGACCAGAGGCTGCAAATATTGCATCAGCACCGTGTCGGTGACATCGCTCATCAGCCATCCCTCTTCGATCAGCGGCACCAGGAGCGGACAGGCCCGCGCGGTCACGCGGACGTCCGCATTGAGCTGGCGAATCGCGCGTTCGTAGGCCCCGCTTTTGATCGTGGCGCGT
>JALZAD010000273.1 GCA_030948555.1 Verrucomicrobiota bacterium
CTCGGCGATTTTGACCTGGTGAAGAAAAAGATCGGCCGCATGGCAGCCGACATTTACGCGATGGAAGCGATGACGCAGGTCACCGCGTCGCTCATCGACCGCGGTCTCGAGGATTTCATGATCGAGACGGCGATGCTGAAGGTCTTTACGACCGAGCGGCTGTGGGATGCGGTGAACGACACCTTCCAGATCCAGGGCGGCGCCGCTTACTTCAACGACTCGCCCATGGGCCGCATCCTGCGCGACGCGCGCATCAATCAGATTGGCGAAGGGTCGAACGAAGTGCTGACGTCCTTCATCGCGCTGGTCGGCATGCGCGGACCGGGCATGGAGTTTAAGGAACTCCTCGACACGATGCTGAAGCCGACCCGCGGTATCAGCAAAGCGTGGACAGCCGGAATGAGCCGCCTGAATTCCGCGGTTAAGGTGCCGGTCGTGCCGGTGCAAAGCGCATCCCTGCGAGGATACGCCGGCCAACTCGGTCGCTTGATCTGGCGCTTTAACTTCGCGGTGAACAAGGTGCTCATCCAGTATCGCGAGCCGGTCCTCGACATGCAGCTCGTTCAGGAGCGCATCGCGCAGGTGGCGATGGAGATGTTCGCCTCCGCATGCACGCTGAGCCGACTCGACTCCGAGTTGCAAGCCTCCGCGAATAACGGCAAGACGCCGCCGCCCAATCGGCAGGCCGCTGAGCTCTTCCTGACTCAATCCATCCGCCGCATGCGCCAGGCGCTCATCGGCTTGACGGATAACGACGATCGCAAGTTGCTCGCGACTGCGGACGCTGTGCTCGGGAAAACGAAGCAGTCGCGCAACGGCCACTAAGGGGTCGGCGCAGTCTTCAGCATCTTCAGCGCGCGGAGCAAGCCGTCCGTAGCGGGCTCATTTAGTGGTGCGTGCACGAAGAGCGCATCGTACTGGTGCATCTCGAGCGCGCAGATGAGCGCGATTGCGCCAGCCATGATCCAGGTGCGCTGTTGCGAAAGGTTCGGGCGTACGAGGGCTGTTAATTGGCTGAAGGCGAGCACGCGCAGCGGCATGTCCCAAATCGCCGCGTAGTTCACGGTTGCGCCGAGGCTCACGGTGCACATGGCGAGATAGCTCGCGCTGATGAAAATGCCAGCGAAAAGCTCCGGCTTCCTCTCGCGGTTCAGGTGCAAGGCCGCTCCAATCGCGAGCAGGACGACGATCGGACTAACGAGTAGTAGGTCGACCAGATATCGGTGCCATACTGTCGGTCGGTGATGATGGCTAACTGCGAGTTGCTTCATGGTCAGCAGCGGACCGAAGCCTCCGCTCGCGAGCGCGAGCAAAGCCACACCGAGCAGCGGACCGAGGACGGTGCAGAGCACGAGCTCGCGCGTGACGGTGCCCCACTTCAGCCAGCGATTGGCCAAGATCAGCGCCACGAGCGCGACGTAAACAACCGGGGCATCGTCCATCGTGGCTACGATCAAACTCAGGCTGATCGCGAAAGGAACTAACCAGCGCCAAGCGTGCGGTGTGCGCAGATTTTCCCAAAGCAGCCAGAGCGCGAGCATCGCCCAGAAGGTAAAAAATCCGTCGACCAGCGCGTGCTGCGACAGGTGAACCTGAGTGGGCGCGAACGCGATGAGCGCACCGATTCTAAGCGCGCCGCCAGCGCCCTTCATCCGCCACGCGAATCCGACGGACAGGAATAGTCCGAAGATTGCAAAGAGCGACGCGACGTCGTGGAGGGCAAGAAGCGCTTCCGTTCGGAAGAGCTGATGCCAGACCCAAGCGGCGCAGATGAACAGGACGTTCGTCGGCGGGAGAACGGAGCCGCTCAGCGATTTCTGCAGCCCGATGTAGTGCTCGACGATCTCCCGGTAGGAGCTCAGACCGCCCGTGATGACGCTGTTTACGTAGCCGCGATACAACGCATCATCGAACCCGATCTCCCGGAAACCCGGCTGCGGATGAAGCGCGCCTAACGAGTGCAACGATCCCTCAGGCGCGAAGAGATCAGCCGGCAGCCGAACGATGATGCCGGCGAGCAGGATCGCGATGAGCGCCGCAATTGTAAGTCGCCGCTGCGCGGCAGCCGACATCCGAATCACGTGCAACGACGCGTAGCCGTTCCGATTCCGCGCTGCAAGCGCGCGCACGCACGGCTAACGGACGCGGATCACGACGGGCTCATTCGACAGCCCGTTCGGGAAAGTCGCGAGGACGACGGAGTTCGCGATCCGGTACTCGATCCTCACCGGATCGAGCGACTCGATTCGCGTGAAGAGCAGATGTGGATCGGCGAGGTCGCTCTCCGTGAATTGCCCTGGCATAAAGTAGCCGGGACCATACATCGGCATCTCGTCGCGAAACTTCTGCTCGAACCCCGGCATGGTGTAGCCGGTCGCCGACTTCATGCCGAAGAGCACCGGGTAATTGTAACCGCCGAGGAGCGTGTGGGGCGCCTGGCCAATGAAGATCGGGCCCGCCCAGCCGAGCACGTTGTGTTGCGCCATCGGGACGACGAGGCAGCTCTGTGCTTCCGGCATTAGCTCGCGCACTTCATGCCAGACGCGTTCCGCGCGGCCACTGAGGAGAAGGAGTCGATCAAGCGGAAAACGGTTGAAGGTCGGCGACGCGCTCAGGAAAAGCGGCACGAAGAAAACCGCAGCGGAAACAGCGGGCAAGAATCGCGTGACGCGCAGCGAGAGGCGATGCCAGCCGAGCGCCACGAGCAGATGCGCGAAGAAGAGGAAGACCATGGTTTCGCGCATCGGCCAGCGGAGCGAGCGGTAGAGCGGCAGGTGCGCAACGATCGTTTGCAGCCACATCGGTCGCTGCACGAAGAGCGCGATGATTCCGAGCATCAGGAGAACCACGCAG
>JALZAD010000274.1 GCA_030948555.1 Verrucomicrobiota bacterium
TGCACGCTGCTTCTCGCCGCCGCGGGCTTGAAGCTGGTCCGTCGTGCGCGTGCGCCGCGGCGCGCCTGGAACTGGTTTGCCGGAGCGCTCCTCGCCGCGCTCCTCGCCCGCTACGTGAACCTCTGGCTCATGCTCGTCGTGCCGGTGACGTTTGCGCTGCTCGCGTTGCACGCGCAACTCCGCGCCTTGTTCGCGCGCGCTCGTGAAAGCTGGCAGCGACGCCCGCGAGCCATTTTGCGTCGCGCCGCGATCGCAACCGCGATCGGCGTTGTCTGCATCTTCACTGCCGATCTCTCAGCACGGACGGTCTGCAAGTTGAACAAGCTGCAGTTCCATTCGCTCATGGGGCACACCTTCCTCTGGCGCCTTCAGTTCCTGGCTGACATGCCGAAGCCGGAACGCGATAACCTGTTTGATCGCGTAAACGCGCACGTGCGTTCGCCCGATGCGGGCCGCGTTCTGGGATTGATGCGTGAGATGTTCGATCGCGGAGATCGCCTGAGCGCGGCCGCGGTGGAGAAGGAAGGTCTCGCGCTCATCAGGACACCGAAGACGCGCGGCGGACGCGTCATCATTGATGCCGCTTTGAATTCAATGGCGTGGTCGTTTCTGCTTCCGCCCGCGCCCGAACTGCTCCACGTCGCGCGCCTCGATTTCGCGCGCGCGCAGCAAGTCGCACTGAGCGACATCGCCTCCTCGCTCTTCGCTACCACTGCCTACTACTTCGACCATCCGGCGTGGATGCAGCAGTGCGCGAATCTCGTGACCTTCCGCGACACAACCGCGGACGCGCTGCGGACCATGCCGACGCAACATCGCTACTTCCAGATCGCTCGCGGGCTCACCTTCAAAATTGCGCTGACGATCTGGTTCGCAGCGCTGCTCGCCTTTGCTTTTGCGTCGCAATACATGCGCCGATCGCGGCCGGAGATCGTCTGCTACGCGGTCAGCCTTACGCTGGTTGGATTGCTCATGGTCGCGTCGAGCTGCCTCCTCGGTGAGCTCCTTCCGCGCTACACCTTGCCGATGTGGGAACTGCTCTCGATCTCGTTGCTCACCGTGGTCGGAAGCGGGCTCGAGCTCATCGGCCGCCGACGACGCGCTACGAGAACGGCGCCCGCGCGTTCATCAGGAAAACGATAATCATCGCCAGCGCGATGAGGAGCTTCGCGACCATGCCGGCGAGATTGCCGAGCAACGTCCCCCAGCCCGCCTTGCCCGCGCTGATCAAGCGCTTCCCGCCAATCACTTCGCCAATGATCGCGCCAATCACGGGTGCAAACAACAGCGTCACGAAGCCGGTGAAGATCCCGACAATCCCGCCGATCACCGCGCCGGCCACTCCCCACTTCGTGGCGCCGAAGTAGCGCGCGCCGAAGTAGCCGCTCAGGAAGTCGAGCCCGTAGGAAACGAGCGCAAGCGCAACGAGGACGACAATTCCCCAAATGCCGACGCCGTTCTCCGGCCCGGCAAGAATGCGATGCCCAACTGCGGCAGCGAGGATGATGGTGGTTCCGGGAATGACTGGCAGGACAGCGCCGAGCAGCCCGATTGCCATCAGGACCACCGCGATCGACCACCAGAGGAGGTTCAGCATTCGTTAGGCAACGCGGCGAGGAACGGCAAATCTTTTGACCATGCTATGGGCGTTTCTATAGTGACCGTCTCGCCAGAGCGGCGGGATCACTATGGCACTTTCTGTCGGAACCAAAGCACCGGATTTCACTCTCCCCACCAAGGCAGCCGATGGCCCGAAGCTAGTCACCTTGAGTGACAATTTCAGCAAAGGAAACACGCTCCTCCTCTTCTTCCCCATGGCCTTCACCGGCACCTGCACGACGGAATTGTGCGGGATCAGCCTCGATCTTTCCGCCTACAGCAGCTTGAACGCGACGATCTACGGGATCAGCGGCGACAACCCATTCGCGCAGGAAGCCTGGGCGCAGAAGGAGAAGATCACGCTGCCGCTGCTGAGCGACTACGAACACGACGTCGCGCTTGCTTACGACGTCGCCTATGACAGCTTCGTTCCGCAGATCGGCCTCACCATGGGTGGCGTGCCGAAGCGCGCCGTCTTCATCATCGATCGTAGCGGCGTGATTCAATACGCGGAGAGCAACGACGACGCTCGCGCGCTGCCTAATTTCGAGAAGGTAAAGAGCCGACTCGCGGAGCTGAAATGAGCGACGAGTCTCCTTCCAAGCCTGTCATCCTGAGCCGCGCAGACGGCGAAGGACCTCACAAAAGCGCGGGCAATTGTTCAGCAACTCCGCGCGCTCTTCGGTTCCCGACCAGCCCAAATGCGAACATCACCACTGCGCTTGCGAGGTCCTTCGCCGTCTGCGCGGCTCAGGATGACAGTCTACAGCGGCGCGGCATCATTTTATGACTAACGAATTCAAAACCCTGCAGAAGTTCGACGCCGGGAACGGGCGCGAAGCTCAGTTTCATTCCTTGCCCACGCTCGAGCAGCAAGGCGTCGGGCCGATCTCGCGTTTGCCGGTCAGCATTCGCATCGTGCTTGAGTCGGTCTTGCGGAATTGCGACGGCAAGAAGGTGCGACGGAAGGACGTCGAGACGCTGGCGAATTGGAACGCGAAGAGCACGGCGAACGAAGAGATCCCGTTCGTTGTTGCCCGGATTGTCCTGCAGGATTTCACCGGCGTTCCGCTGGTGGTTGATCTCGCGGCGATGCGTAGCGCGGTGAAGCGCGTGGGCGGCGATCCGAAGATCATCGAGCCGCTCGTGCCGGTCGACCTCGTAGTTGATCACTCGGTGCAAGTCGACTTCGCCGGCAGCGCGCAGGCGTTGCAGCTCAACATGGAGATGGAGTTCAAGCGCAACCGCGAGCGCTACCAGTTCCTGAAGTGGGGCCAGCAGGCCTTCCAGACCTTCGGCCTTGTCCCGCCCGGCATCGGCATCGTGCACCAGGTGAACCTCGAGTATCTCGCCAAAGGCGTGCTCCATTCACCAATCACCAATCACAATTCACCTCTATACTACCCCGACACGCTAGTCGGCACCGACTCACACACCACCATGATCAACGGCCTCGGCGTCGTCGGCTGGGGCGTCGGCGGCATTGAAGCCGAAGCAGGCATGCTCGGTCAGCCGGTCTACTTCTTAACTCCGGAAGTTGTCGGTGTGCACATGAGCGGCGAGTTGCGCGAAGGGGTGACCGCGACCGACCTCGCGTTGCACATCACCCAGATGCTGCGCGCGCAAAAGGTGGTCGGTAAGTTCGTCGAGTTCTACGGCGAAGGCGCGGCTTCACTCCCCGTGGCGGACCGCGCGACGATTGGTAACATGTCGCCCGAGTACGGCGCCACCATGGGCTTCTTCCCGGTCG
>JALZAD010000281.1 GCA_030948555.1 Verrucomicrobiota bacterium
ATGATTCGGCAACTTGGTTTTCCGGCGACCGTGCTCGAAGGCGATCTGGAAACAATCTATGCAGAGCGGCTCTTGGAGCTCGTTAGGCAATCGTCGTTCGAGGCAGTTGTTCTGCTTGCGCATGAACGTGTCTACGACCCGGATGGCACGCCGCGCGACGATCTCGGCTCGATGTATGTGCCTAACGACCTCGTGCTCGATCTTGCCACGGCGCATCCGGAGTTCCTCGCCGGCGTCTCGATTCATCCCGCGCGGACAGATGCGCTCGATGAACTGGAGCGTTGTCTCGAGCGCGGCGCGGTGCTGATGAAGTGCCTGCCGAACTGCCAAAACATCGATCCGTCGGACCCGCGCTATCGCCGTTTTTGGGAGCGAATGGCGGAGGCGCGATTGCCCTTGCTCGCGCACACCGGCGGCGAACACACCGTGCCAGTGGTCAATCCCGCGTACGCCGATCCGAAGCTGTTGCGCCTGCCGCTGGAGTGCGGCGTGAACGTGATCGCGGCGCATTGCGCGACGAAGAGTGGACCGACTGATCTCGACTACTTCGATGATTGGACGGCGATGCTCGCGCTATTCCTAAATCTCTACGGCGACAACAGCGCAATGGTCTCGCTCAACCGCTGCGGACATTTGCGCGATTGTCTCCGGCCGGAAATCGAGCCGCGCGTTTTGCACGGCAGCGATTTTCCCGTGCCGGTGCTCGGGCATCGCTTGTGGGCGAATGGGGCAATCGATTGGCGGACATTTCGCGCGGGCCAAAATATCGCTAACCCGCTCGAGCGCGACTGGTTCTTCAAACGAGCGCTCGGATTCACGGAAGAAGCACGGACGCGCGTCGAGTCCTTGCTGCGCATGAACAGCGCTGTCATCCCGAGGCTGGCGGAGCGCGCCGAGGGATCTCACGCAAGGGTGAATGGCGCGGCATGAGACGGCGGCAGATCAGAAGCGAGGGCGCGAGGTCCTTCACCGTCTTCGCGGTTCAGGATGACAAGCTTGCGGTGCGTAAGGCAGGGCGGACGCGTGTCGGCTCGCTATTTCGCGGATGTGACCGAAGAAGCGCTGTCATCCCGAGGCGAGAATACGCCGAGGGATCTCACACAGGATGATGGATTACGCTTCAACTTATGCGTGTGATCCGGCACCCAGCGCGAGGTCCTTCACCGTCTTCGCGGTTCAGGATGACATGCTTGCTGTGCGCGAGGCAGGGCGGACGCGTGTCGGCTCTTTACCTCGCGGATGTGACCGAAGAAGCGCTGTCATCCCGAGGCGAAATACGCCGCGGGATCTCACACAGGATGATGGATTACGCTTCAGCGAATGCGTGTGATCCAGCAGCCAGCGCGAGGTCCTTCACCGTCTTCGCGGTTCAGGATGACATGCTTGCGGTGCGTGAGGTGATTGGATGATCTTCACCAACGCGCGACTCATCTTTCCGGACGGAGTTCGGGACCGGCTCGAGATCATCGAGAGCGGCGGGAAGATCTGCGACGTCCGTGCAGCAGGTCAGTATCCGGAGCCGGATGCGTTCGATCTTGGCGGCAACTACCTCGCCCCCGGCTTTGTCGATCTGCATGTGCATGGCGCGATCGGACGCGACACGATGGAAGGAACGGCGGATGCGTTCCGCGCGATCTGCAATTACCACGCGAGCGGCGGTACGACTTCGCTTTGCCTAACGACTGCAACTGCGCCGCTGGAGCAGATCGTCGCTGTCCTTCGCGCTGCTCGCGAACTCGGGCAGCCCGTCCATATCGAAGGGCCTTTCATTTCACGCGAACGTCCGGGCGCGCAGAATCAGGAGTTCATCTGCGAGCCGATACCTGAGGCGCTGGATCGACTGCTGGAATTCAAAGACGTGATCACGCGCGTCACGATTGCCCCGGAGATCCGCGGCGCAACCGAAGCGATCGAGCGATTTCGCGCAGGCGGGATCGCGGTGAGCGGCGGCCATAGCGACGCGTGGGACGAGGATGCGCAACGTGCCTTTGCTGCCGGCATGCGAAGCGTGACGCACGCGTTTAATTGCATGTCGTCGGCGCGGAAGCGCGGCCATGAGCGCGTCGCGGGCTTGCTCGAGTTTGCGCTGAGCGAACCGGAGATGACGTGCGAGCTGATCGCCGATGGTCATCACGTTTCCGCGACGCTGATGAAGATGCTTTATCGCGCGAAAGGCGCTGGTGGCATTTGCCTTGTGACGGATGCAACCGCGGGCGCAGGGTTGCCTAACGAGTCGCATTTTCAGCTCGCGGGACACGATTGCGTCATTGCTGACGGTGCGTGCTGGCTCGCGGATCGATCAGCGCTGGCCGGCAGTGCAGCGCGCATGATTGATCTCGTGCGCACGATGATCGGCGCGGTCGGCGTTCCGTTGCACGAGGCGATCGCGATGGCGTCGACGAATCCTGCGCGCGCGATCGGTGCGAAAACCAAAGGCGCGCTCAGCGTCGGCTGCGATGCGGATTTCGTGGTGCTCTCGCCGGAGCTCGAAGTCGTGCAGACCTTCGTGGCCGGCGAGCAGGTTTTCGTGCGCTAGATCGAGAGGAGGAACTTCGCCGCATCGAGCGCCGCGGCCGGACGCGCGAGCGGCTTGATGT
>JALZAD010000299.1 GCA_030948555.1 Verrucomicrobiota bacterium
CGACTACATCTTCTCCGCCATCGGCGAGCAGTGGGGATTCGTCGGCGGCGCGACTCTCCTTGGCGCCTTTGCGCTCCTCCTTGTCACCTGTCTTTTCGTCGCGTTCTGCGCGGGTGATCAATTCGGATTACTCCTCGTCATCGGCATCACTGGCATCATCTTTGCGCACATTTTCCAGAACATCGGGATGACCATTTCGCTCCTCCCGATCACCGGAGTTCCGCTGCCGCTGATCAGTTATAGCGGCTCGTTTGTGGTCATGATCATGTTCGCGCTCGGGATCGTGAACAGCATCTGGATCCATCGCAAAACTGCGGCTGCCTAACCGGCGCACCGCCGTCGCTTTTCATTTCTTCCGCGCCGAACTAAGCTTCGCGCCGCAGCATGGAGAGCGATTACAAGGTCAGGCTCGAGATCTTCGAAGGCCCGCTCGATCTCCTGCTTTACCTGATCAAGCGCGATGAGCTCGATATCTACGAGATCTCGCTCGAACGCATCACGCGGCAGTACCTCGATTACCTGCAGGCCTTCAAGGAACTGAACATCGACGTCGCGGGCGAGTTCGTGGTCATGGCGGCGAACCTGATGTACCTGAAAAGCCGCAGCTTGCTCCCCGTCGATCAACAACCGCCGGAAGAAGACGCCGAAGAAGATGATCCGCGCTGGGACCTGATCCGGCAGCTAATCGAGTACAAGAAGTTCAAGGAAGCGGCTGCGCAGCTCCAGGTCCGTCAGCTCGAGCGCGAACGGATCTTCGTTCGCGAGCCAATCTCGATGGACCTCGCGCCAGCACCGCTGCGCCTCGGTGAAGTGGGAATCTTTCAGCTGATCAACGCGTTTCAGGCTGTCATTAAACGGATCGACGCGCGCGAGGATCTCCAGGAAATCTTCGGCGAGCACTACACCGTTTCCGACAAGATCAGCTGGATTCTGCAGCGCATTTCAGATGGCGTGGGGCTGAAGTTCTCCGAGCTCTTTGCATCCATGGCATCGCGCGTTGAAATCGTCGTGACGTTCCTCGCCTTACTCGAGCTCATTCGCCTCAAGCAGGTGCGCGCGACGCAGGCGAACGCGTTCGACGAAATCGAGATCGCGGGCGCTGCGGCCTAACGAACAGTTATGTCCCGCGTCCTGATTGCAGGCTGCGGCTACGTCGGCAGCGCAACAGCCGACCTGTTTCACGCCCGGGGCTGGACGGTTGAAGGCTGGACCGGCTCAGATGAGTCCGCACAAGCGCTCGCGGCCAAGCCGTATCCAGTTCGCGCGGTCGATCTCACGAGCGACAGACTTCCGGCGGAAGGTTCGTTCGACGCGGTAATCCAATCCGCCAGCACGCGCGGGGGCAACGCCGACGACTATCGGCGCATCTACCTGCGCGGCGCGCAGAACCTGGCGGCTGCATTCCCCGACGCGCTGCTCGTCTTCACGAGCAGCACAAGCGTCTACGCACAAACGAGCGGCGAATGGGTGACGGAAGAGAGCCCAGCCAAGCCGGCTCATGATTCCGGCCGCGTCCTGCGCGAGACAGAAGAGTTCGTTCTCTCGCGAGACGGAGTCGTTGCCCGATTGGCCGGCATCTACGGACCCGGTCGGTCCGCGCTCTTGCGGAAATTCCTCAGCAGCACCGCGACCATCGAATCCGAAGATCGCTTCGTGAATCAGGCGCATCGAGACGACATCGCGGCTGCGCTTCTGTTGCTGGTCGAGCGCGCGCTCCATGCTGCTACGACTCGCCGGCAGATCTACAACATTGCCGATGGCAACCCGATGACTCTGCGCGACTGCTACGGCTGGCTCGCGGCGCAGCTCGGTCGGCCATTGCCGTCGATCGGCGAAGGCACGGGGCAACGGAAGCGCGGCCGAAGCAACAAACGCGTCTCCAGCGCGAAGCTACAGGCTCTCGGTTGGACGCCGAAGTATCCGAACTTCGCATCCGCGATGGGGGAAAGCATCCTGCCGAACCTCGCGACCTGCGGCGCCTAAGGCCGGTATACAAGCTGCTCGGAAAAAGCCATGCGCAACATCAAGCTCACTGGGCGCGAGGCCTCTGTCATTCGGGCCATCGGCTTTGCCGATCCCATCCCCGGAGCGGACATCGTCGAGCACACGCGCATGGAAGCGGAGGACATCGCCGATGCGTTGAACGGCCTCATCTCCGCCGGCTTCGTCGAAACCCTGCCGTATGCGGAGCACGTCGCGATTGCTGAGTTGAACGAGACGGCGTTCGAGGTCAATCCGGCCTACGTAGCGCAACTCCGCACCGCGATGCTGCGGCGCTAAACGGCAGCGTTCGCTAGCTGCGCAGCTTCGTTCGTCTGCGTCGTTCGCTCGCCGAAGAGCTGGCGAATCACGTCTTCGACAGGCAACTCCTGGACGTTGATATCCGTGATGCGGCAGTTCTCGAGAAGCTGACGCGCAATCTCGGTCACCTGCCCCCGCGGCACCTTCAGCTGCACCGACATTGGCTTCTGTTCCACCACTTCGCCAAACCGGCTGAAGTCGCAGGCCGCGCCTTCCTCAAAGGTCAGGCTGATCAGCTTCGCGCTCGAGAACCGATCGATGATGTCGTCGAGCGGCCCATCGAAGAAAATCTTCCCGTGATCGATCACGATCACGCGCTGACAAAGCTCCTGGATGTCCTGCATGTAGTGACTCGTCAGCATGGTGACGATCTTGTGTTCGCGATTGTAGACGCGAAGAAATTCGCGCACGCGCTTCTGGCTGACCACATCGAGCCCGATGGTCGGTTCGTCTAAAAAGAGAACGCGCGGCTCATGGATGAGCGCGGAGATCAGCTCCATCTTCATGCGCTCGCCTAACGAGAGCTCGCGCACCATCACGTTCATCTTGTCGCCGACGTCGAGTAGCTCGCTCAAGCCGCCGACCACTTTCTTGAATCGGTCGCGATCGATCCCGTAGATCGCGCGGTTCAACTCCAGCGACTCCTGGGCCGGCAAATCCCACCAGAGCGCGTTCTTTTGCCCCATGAGCAACGCGAACTGACGCTTGAGTTCATTGCGCCGTTCCCATGGAACAAAGCCGAGCACGCGTGCTTCGCCCGAGCTCGGATTCAGCAAACCGGAGAGCATCTTCAGCACGGTCGTCTTGCCCGCGCCGTTTGGTCCGAGGAAGCCGACCAGCTCGCCTTCCTCGATCGTGAACGAGACGTTGTCCGCCGCCCGCGTCTCGTCGTACTTGCGCCTAACGAGTCCTTTGATCGCGCCCGCGAGACCGCTTTCCTTGCGGTATGTGCGGTATGTCTTGGTGAGACCGCGCGTCTCGATCACGCTCATACGCGCGGTGCAGCCGGACTAGGCGACGCTGGGCTGCGGCTGGCGTTGCTGATTTTTCTTCAGCAACGGCAAGACCTTCTCGACCAGCGCTTCCGCGGTCAGGCCGTGCTTCTTGCGCAGGATCGGAATGGTTCCGTGCTCGACGAATTGATCAGGCCAGCCGATTCGCACGACCGGCGTGTTGATCCGTTTGTCGGAGAGGTGCTCCATCACCGCGCACCCGAAACCGTTGTGCAGAACGTGGTCTTCGAGCGTGCAGACAACCTGGCAGCCGCGGGCGAAGAACTCGATCGTGCCTTCATCGAGCGGCTTGATCCATCGTGGATTGATCAGGGCGACGGAAAAGCCTTGCTCCTCCAGTTTGCGCGCGGCTTCGACGCCGACTTCGAACATGTTGCCGAGCCCGAAGATCGCGACGTCGCGCCCGTGTTGCACCACTTCTGCTTTGCCGATCTCGAGCAACTTCGGCTGCGCTTTTGGCACCGCGCCGGTGCCGGCGCCGCGCGGGTAGCGGACGGCGATCGGACCACCTTCGTAGTTGGCCATCGTCCAAAGCATGTCGACAAACTCGTCTTCATCCTTCGGCTGCATGTGCACGACATTTGGGATGTGTCGCAGGTAGCCGATGTCGAAGAGGCCGTGATGCGTCGGGCCGTCATCGCCGCTCAAGCCCGCGCGATCCATGCAAAGCGCGACGTTCAGGTTCTGCAACGCCATGTCATGAATGATCATGTCGTAAGCGCGCTGCATGAAGGTCGAGTAGATGGCGAGGAACGGCTTCAGACCTTGCGTCGCAAGTCCGCAGGCGAACAGCGCGGCGTGTTCCTCCGCGATACCGACATCGAAGTAGCGCGTCGGATGTTGCGCCTGGAACAAGCCGAGGCCGGTGCCGCTCGGCATCGCCGCGGTGATCGTGACGATCTTCTGGTTTGAGTCCGCGAATTTGGCGAGCGTCTTACCGATAATCTCGGAGTAGGTCGGCGTCGGATTCGGCGCGGTCTCGCCGCTCTCGATCTTGTATTTGCCCAGGCCATGGAACTTGTCCGGCTTCGCGATCGCCGGATCGTAGCCGCGGCCTTTCTTGGTCAGAATGTGCAGCAGCACCGGCTCGTCCTGCGTCTTCAGAAACTCGAACGTCCGCATGAGCAGCGGAATGTCGTGCCCGTCGATCGGTCCGTAATAACGCAGCCCGAGTTCTTCGAAGATCACGCTCGGCACGAGCAGGTTCTTCACGCCTTCCTCAAACTTGTGCGCGAGATGCACCGCGGTTTTTCCCGCGATCGCTTCGATGAAACGCCGCGCCTTGTCGTGCAATCCGGCATACGTTGGATTGGCAACGAGGTTGTTCAGATAGGACGCAATCGCGCCAACGTTCTTCGCGATCGACCACTCGTTGTCGTTCAGCACCACGATGAACTTCCGCGTCTGCGACTTCGCGTTGTTCATCGCCTCGTAGCTGATGCCGCAGGTGAAAGCGGCATCGCCTGCCACGACGACCACGTTCTCGTCGCCACCACGCAAATCGCGCCCAACAGCCATCCCGAGCCCCGCCGACAAAGCCGTGCCCGCGTGTCCCGCGCCGTAAGCGTCATGCTCGCTTTCGCTGCGCAGGAGGAATCCGTTCAGCCCTTCGTACTGCCGCATCGTGTGGATGCGATCGAGCCGCCCGGTGAACATTTTGTGCACGTAACCTTGATGGCTGACGTCGAAGACAAACTTGTCCTTCGGCGTGTCGAACACGCGATGCAGCGCGATCGTCAGCTCGACGACTCCGAGGTTCGGACCAAGATGGCCGCCCGTTTGCGAGAGCACCTTGATCAGCTCGTCACGCACCTCCTGCGCAAGCTGGGGCAGGTCCTGCTCGCGCAACGCCTTAACGTCCGCGGGCGAGCGAACCCCGGCCAGCAAAGTGCCCGTCGCTAGCTCCTCAGAAGAGTCTGACTTCGTCATAATCTGTGTCTCCTTTTTCCTGCGCAGCCGCCACTGGTGCGGGCGCGCTTTTTGTCTCGAAATCCTTCAACACCGGTTTCCCGGCGTGATCGCGCGTGATGATCTGTATTCGTTGCTCCGCGCTGGTTAGACGTTCCTGGCACACTTTCACCAGCTTCATTCCTTCTTCGTACCTAACGATCAGATCCTCGAGCATCAACTTACCCGACTCCATTTGGTCGACGATTGCCTCGAGCCGATCCATGGCAGCTTCGAAGTTCAGCTCAGCGCTGGCTTTCTTTGCAGAGGCCGACATAACGAGGGTGAGCAATTAAGCACAGCGACCCTCAAGAAAAAGCGCGACTTCGCTCAGCGCCGTTGGTTCCATGGAAGTGGCGCTCGATCGAACCGGCTCTCGACGCACTCGGCCGCGTATGATTTGCTCTCTACGAACGCGGGCCCTTTCTCCTGCGCTGAAGCAATGAATCTTAAGTTCCACGCGCGCCTGGTGGTGGCAGCGATTTTCGCTGCGACCTTAACCGCCGCACCGCTCGCGCGCGCCGTTTCCCGTGAGGCGAGCATCTCCACGCGTGGCCTCGTGCAGGCGGGCGATAACGTCATGATCGGTGGCTTCATCGTCGCCGGAACGGGCACCAAGAAGATCGTCATTCGGGCCATCGGACCGTCCCTTCCTGTGCCCGGCACGCTCGCTGATCCGGTCGTTGAATTGCACGGCGGATCTGGCGTCATAGCTTCAAACGACAACTGGCGTTCGTCGCAGGGAGCGGAACTCATCGCGCTCAATCTCGCACCCGCCGACGACCGCGAATCGGCGCTCGTCGTCAGTCTCACGACCGGCGCTTACACCGTCATCGTCCGCGGCGTGAACAACACCAGCGGCGTCGCTCTCGTGCAGATCTACGACTTGGACGGACCTGACTCGCCCGCGCGGCTCTCCGCCATCTCGACTCGCGGCAATGTTCTCACCGGCGACAACGTCATGATCGGCGGTTTCATCATCAGCGGCGACGTGCCGAAGAAGATGCTGATGCGTGTTCTCGGTCCGTCGCTTTATGCAAACGGCGTCCCCGTTCCTGGTGCGCTCCTCGATCCGGTCATCGAGCTGCATGACAGCAATGGCGCAATCCTGGCGCAGAACGACAACTGGCGCAGCACGCAGGAAGCCGAGATCAACGCGAGCACCCTCGCACCGCTCGATGAACGCGAAGCCGTGGTCGTTGCGACGCTTCCGCCCGGCGCTTACACCGCGATCGCGCGCGGCGCGCGTGGAACGAGCGGCATCGCGTTGATTGACGTTTACGACCTCGACCAGCCGCCGCAGGCCGACGGCTCGACGCTCTACATTTCGCAACTTCGAGCGCAAAGCGGCACGGCCTCGTTAGGCTCCGGCGTCGCCACGATGCGCCTCGCGGCTGACGAAAAATCCGCGGTCGTGACGTTCCGCTACTCAAACCTTTCCGGGCCGCTGAGCGCGGCGCACGTCCACGCCTCTGATGGTTCCATTTTGTTCGACCTCGACTCAGCGACGCCGCAGCCGGACGGCACTTACATCTGGACGTTCGTGGCGGTCGGCAGCCGCTCCGTCGCCGACATCATCGCGCTGATCAAAGCGGGCGGCACTTACCTCAACCTGCACACCGCAAACTTCCCGACCGGAGAAATCAAAGGCTTCTTCAATCTCTCAACCGGTGGCCAGACTGCCCCCACGCCCACGCCGCCGCCCGCACTGCCCGGCGGAACGCCAACCGCGACCGATGCCGCGCGCTTCGTCAGCCAATCGAGCTTCGGCGCAACCGACGCGCTCATCGCGCAGGTGCAGAGCCAGGGCTTCGACACCTTCCTGAACAACCAGTTCGCCGCGCCGGCGTCATCGCATCTCGCCATCGTCGACGCGGAGTTCGCCGCGCTGCCGAGCCCATCGCCAAGCGCCACGCCGAACCAGCCGAGTTTGACCATGACGAACGACGCGTGGTGGACCCGCGCCGTCGCGGCTGGAGATCAACTGCGGCAGCGCGTCGCCTTTGCGCTCAGCGAGCTCTTCGTTGTCTCGACCAACAGCGCCGGGCTCGGCAACAAACCCTTCGCGCTGCCCGCCTACTACGACGTGCTGGTGCGCGATGCGTTCGCGAACTACCGCCAGCTACTCGAGGACGTCACGCTGAATCCTGCCATGGGCGCCTACCTCGACATGCTCGAGAACGACAAAGGCGACCCGAGCGCCGGTCGTTTGCCTAACGAGAACTACGCGCGCGAGATCATGCAGTTGTTCTCCATCGGCCTTTACCAGCTGAACCTGGACGGCAGCCTCACCCTGACCTCAAACGGTTTCCCGATCGCGACCTACCAACAGGACGCCGTGCTCGGAACCGCGGCAGCCTTCACCGGGTGGACCTTCGCGCAGACCGGCACGCCGGTGTTCAAGCCCGGCGCGGCCCGGCAAGACTGGCGCGTGCCGATGATCAATCTCGCAAGTCATCACGACACGGGCGCCAAGACGATTTTGAACCATGTCCTGCTGCCGGCGAATCAAAGCGCCGCGCAGGATCTGCAGACCACACTCGACACCATCTTCAATCACCCGAATGTCGGGCCTTTCATCGCGCGGCAGTTGATCGAGCGACTCGTCACGAGCAACCCGAGTCCCGGCTACGTCTATCGCGTCGCCTCCGTCTTTAACAACAACGGCCGGGGCGTGCGCGGCGATTTGCAAGCCGTCGTGCGCGCGATCCTGATGGATTATGACGCCCGCACGGTGAAGACCGGCCAGGGCGCGGGCAAGGAACGCGAGCCGGTTCTGCGCGTGACGAATCTCCTGCGCGCGTTCGGGGCGTCGTCGGCGAGCGGCGTGTTTTCGGTGCGCGGAGCGTACGCCGCGCTCAATGAGGAGGCGATGCATTCGCCGACCGTCTTCAACTTCTTCACCCCGGATTACTCCGCGCCCGGGGCGATCGCGGCGGCTGGCCTAACGAGTCCTGAATTCGAGATCACGACCGAGACCACCGTGGTCACGACCGCGAATTTTCTGCGCAACGCGATCTACTCTTACCTCGGGCCGAACGCAGATCGGATCACGCTTAACCTTGCGAACGAGATCTCGCTCGCGTCGAATCCGCCGAGCCTGGTCGATCATCTCAATTCCTTGTTCCTCGCCGGCAACATGTCCGACGGAATGCGCAACGTCCTGCTCAACGCAATCAACCAAATTCCGGCCAACAACCCGACGGAGCGCGCTCGCACCGCCATTTATCTCGTGATCAATTCCCCCGAGTTCGCCATCGAACGCTAGCCATGTACGCACCGACTCGACGCATGTTCATCCGCCAGGCCGCCTGCGCCGCGCTCAGCACGTCCGGGTTGCTCAACGCCATCTTCGACCTGCGCAAACTCAGCGCCGCGACCATCGCGGACGCGAGTGACTACAAGGCGATCGTCTGCCTTTTCCTTTTCGGCGGGAACGACGCAAACAACGTGGTCGTGCCGCACGACAGCTCCGGCTACGCCTCTTACGCGGCGGCCCGCGGCATTCTCGCGCTGCCGCAAAACTCACTCCTCCCGCTCACCTTGCAGAACGGCGACGGCCGCGATTTCGCGTTTCATCCGAGCATGCCGGAGATGCAGGCGCTCTTTAATCAGGGCCATCTCGGCGTGGTTGCGAATGTCGGCACGCTGGTCGCGCCCATCACTCGCGCGCAGTATTTGAATGGCGGCGCGGCGGTTCCCGCGCAGCTTTTTTCGCACGCCGATCAATCCGTCCAATGGCAGACCTCCGTGCCCGATCAGATCTCGCGCACCGGCTGGGGCGGTCGCATGGCCGACCTGCTCCACTCTCTCAACGGCAATGCGCAGATCTCGCTTTCGATCTCGATCGCGGGCACCAACACCTTCGAAGTAGGCAACACCGTTTTGCCCTACTCCGTCTCGCCAGACGGCACCGTTGGCCTGAGTGGATTCGACGGCAGCGCGAATGCGAATGTGCGACTGCAAGCCTTCAAGAACCTGCTCGCCCTGCCGCAGAATAATCTCTTCCAGCAGGCTTACTCCGACACCGTGACGCGTTCGATCGCAGCGAACGATCTTCTGACTTCCGCGCTCGCCGGCATTCCTGCGATGCAGACGCAATTCCCGGCCTCCTCGCTCGCGAAACAACTCAGCATGATCGCGCAGCTGATCGCGGCGCGGAACAACCTCGGCATGCGCCGCCAGATTTTCTTCTGCTCCGTCAGCGGCTACGACACGCACGGCGATCAACTCGCGGGACAGGCGAATTTGCTGAGTGAATTGAGCCAGGCGATGAACGCATTCTATTCCGCCACCGCAGAGCTCGGCGTCGCCAACGATGTCACGACCTTCACCGCTTCGGATTTTGGCCGAACCTTCCCGACGAATGGCTCCGGCTCAGATCACGGGTGGGGGAGTCACCAGTTCGTGCTCGGCGGCGCGGTGCGCGGCGGAAGACTGTTCGGCACTTTCCCCACGCTCGCGGTGAATGGTCCTGACGACACGGGACAAGGACGTTGGATCCCGACCACCTCGGTGGACGAATTCTCTGCCACACTCGCGTCGTGGTTCGGGGTGAGCGCGTCCGATATGCCGATGGTGCTGCCGAACATCCGACGCTTCGCCCATCCGAACCTCGGCATCTTCGGCTAGCCTTCGCGCCATCTCGCGCGCTAGATAGCGGGACGTATGTCACCGCTCGTTAGGCAATTGGTTCGTTTTGATGCGCGGCATCGCCTCGCCTGCGCGGTTTTGCTCAGCGGCGCCACGTGCTTCGCGCTGCGACATCGCGTGCAGGTCGCGACGCAATGGTTCTGCACCTGGGATGTGTTCGCGCTTGTAGTGCTCGGGCTCGCATGGGTAGCAATCCTGCGCACACCGCAACGCGAGTTGCGGCGCAAAGCGAAAGCGCAGGACGTCAGCAGTACCGTGATTTTTGTCTTCGCGATCGTCAGCGCCTGCGCGGGCCTCTCCGCGGTTGGCGTGCTTTTCTACACGAACAAGGCAGGCCACCAGCCGCATCTCGCCGGGCATCTGATCCTAAGCCTCATCGCCGTCTTATCGGCGTGGTCGCTCGTGCATACCGTTTTCAGTCTGCGCTACGCCCACAAGTTCTATGACGATCATCCAGACGCGGCGCGCGACGAGCACGCCGGCGGGCTCGAGTTCCCGAAGGAGACGCAGCCGAACTACCTCGACTTCGTTTACTTCTCTTTCGTCATCGGCATGACCTTTCAGGTCTCCGACGTGCAGATTGTCTCGCGCGATTTTCGAATGCTCGTGCTGATCCACAGCGTGATCGCGTTCGCCTTCAACACCGTGATCCTCGCGCTGACGATCAACACGCTTTCCTCGCTCATCTAGGCACAACCGCTGCTTTGAAGAGTCATGCCGCTCCGCGCGCTCATGACTTTCGTGAAGAAAATTCTACTCGTCGATTATGACGCACGCGCGATCGATCTCGTCCGCGCGGCGCTGGAAAAAACGGGCAAGTATCAGATCAAGGAAGAGCACGACAGCCGGAACGCACTGAAGTCTGCGCGTTGGTTTCGTCCTGACCTGATCCTGTTCGACATTGCGATGAGTCGACCGCAGGCAGCCAAGGTTGCGCGCGACCTGCAACAGGATCCGGAGTTCCGCGAAACGCCGGTGGTCTTCGTGAGCCTCAACACCGCGAACGAAGCAGGTGTCGCTTCCGCCGGAATCCTGAGCGGCTACAGCTTCATGGCCAACCCGGTGCGGGTCGACGAACTCGTGCGCTACGTCGCGGAGTTGCTCGATTTACCGGCGCAGCTCGCCAAGGCGGCGCGGCAGATCGCGAAGAACTAATTCGCCGCGCCGGCTGGCTTCGCTCCGCCGTCCTTCGCGTCGTCTTTTTCCTTCTCCTTGTCCTCAAAGCGCGGCTTCTCGAGCGTTGGCTTTCCGCCGATGTAACGCGCGAGCCAGCTCTGCATTTCCCAATGCCAGTAGATCGCGTTCTGTGGCTTCAAGACCCAGTGATTCTCATCCGGGAAAACAACGAGGCGCGACGGAACGTTCTGCGCCTGCAGCGCGGTGTAGAGCTCGAGCCCATTGCCTAACGGCACGCGATAATCCTGCTCGTTGTGGATGACGAGCGTCGGCGTCTTGAAGTTCCGCGCGTAGAACATCGGGTTGTTCCGCTGCAGTCCTTCGATGTCGCCCCACGGCGTGCCGCCCATCACCTCTTCAAAGCCGTGCGAGACATCGGTCGCGAACTGCGAGTAGCTGTTGTTCACGCCCGCGTGATCGATGATCGCCTTGAACCGATCCGTGTGGCCGAGAATCCACGCCGCCATATAGCCGCCGTAACTCGCGCCTGCCGCGGCCATGTGATCCGCGTCGATGTTCGGGAACCGCTGCAAGAGCATGTCGGTTGATTTCATGATGTCCTCGAGCGGCATGTCGCCCCACTGGTTCACGATGCTCTGCGCGAACTTCTCCCCGAAGCCAGTCGAGCCATGACGATTGACCCAGGTCACGATGTAACCCGGAGCGGCGAAGAGCTGCGTGTTCCAACGATAGCTCCAGCTGTCGCGGTTCATGCTGTGCGGACCGCCGTGGAGTAGTTGCACGAGCGGATATTTCTTCGCCGAATCGTAATTCGGCGGCAGCACGAGCCAGCCGTGCACGTCGTCACCGTTCGCGCCTTTGAACCAATACGGCTCCACCTTGCCGAGATTGAAGCCGGCCATGAACTCATCGTTGAAATGCGTGAGCTGCCGCGCCGCGCCGGTCTTCGCATCGAGCGCGAACAACTCGTTAGGCCGATTCGTGGTGTCGTTTAGAAAAACAACCGAGTCGCCGCGGACGTCGAGACCGGTCGAGCTGCCGGCGCTGTAGACCGCTTTCAATCCAGTGCCGTCCGCGTTGAGGCGGAAGATCGGGACGACACCTTTTTCTTCCGCGTCGATCCAGACGGTGCGGCCATCCGCCGCTGCGCGGACATCCCCGATTGAGTAATCTTGCGTCTCCGTAACCGGCACATTTTTGCCGCTCGCGATCTCGTGCCGCCAAAGCTTCGCCGACTGTCCATTGTAGAATGGCGTCTTCTCGCGCTTGAAGTAGACCGAGCGGCCATCGGGCGAGAAAATCGGCGCGCTGTCGTCCGCTTTGTTATCCGGCGTGACGTTTGTCATCGTGCCGGAGCCGTCCGTCGGGATCAGGTAGATGTCCGAGTTCGTGAAGTCGCGAAATGGCGGCGGCGTCGAGTTGAGCTCCAGCGCGACTGTCTTTCCATCCGGCGAGACGTCGTAATGAAACTCGCCGCTGTTCAGGAAGAGGCGATCGACACTTGGCGTCAGATCAGTAAGCGCCTTGCTCGCGAGATCGACCCGCAGCAGGCGATGCGCGACCGCGTCGGTGATGTAGTGATCGAAGTAGCGATACTGCCGGTTCTCCGTCGCTTTCGCCGTCATCTTCGAGTTCTTCCGGCGCTTGAATTCCTTCTTCATCGCATCGAGCGCCGGCTTATCCCACTTGCCCGCGAGTTCCGGAATCGCGGTCGTCGCGAAGACGATGCTCTTGCCGTCGGCCAGCCACTTCGGCGACACAATCGAGCTCGGCAGATCGATGATCTTCTCGGCCTCGCCGCCGCCGAACGGGATCACATAAAGCGACGCGTTCTCATCCTCACCGCGCTTCGAGGTGAACGCGATGCGCGTGCCGTCCGGGCTCCACATCGGCGCGTCTTCCTTTGTGTCGGGAGCAGTGGTGAGCTGCCGCACTTCGCCGCTCGCGAGCGCGACCGTCCACAGATTGCTGCTGCTTTTGTTCTTTTCGATGTTCCACTGCTCGACCGGGAACACTGCGTATCTGCCGTCAGGCGAGAGCGCCGGATGTCCGACGCGCTTGATCGCCCAGAGATCCTGGGGCGTGAGGAGGCGTGGTTCAGCCCCGGCGCAGATGGTGACGGAGAGGAGAAGAGCGAGGACGAAACGCCGAGTCATCAGCAGCCATACGGCTCGCTGCTGCAGAGTCAAAAGCGCCGCTAGCTGAACGACGTGACCCATTCGCGCCCGGTCGCGCAACCATGTCATCCTGAGGCTGGCGAAGCGCGCCGAAGGACCTCGCGCAGGGTGCTTGGATTACTCTGGAGCGTGCGTATCGCGAAGCACCCTCTGCGAGGTCTTTCGCCGTCTTCGCGGCTCAAGATGACATGCTTGGGAGAGCTTGCCGTGACCTATGCCGCATAGGTGCTTGGATCACCTTCTGCGTTGCGTATCCAAAGGACCCTGTGTGAGGTCCTTCGCCGTCTTCGCGGCTCAGGATGACACGCTGGGAGAGTGCCGCGGATTCGTCGGCGGCTGCAGTCAGCCGATGGCCTGCCGATAGGCGGCCGCGTCTTTGAGCTGATTGACCGCGTCCTGCGAATCCATCTTCAGCACGAAAATCCAGCCCTCCCCGAACGGATCCGTGTTCACGAGCGCCGGATTACTCGAGAGCGCTTCGTTCACCTCGACCACTTCGCCTTTGATCGGCGCGTAGATATCGCTCGCCGCTTTCACCGACTCGACCACTGCGATGTTGCCGCGCGCTTCGACTTGCGTCCCGACTTTCGGTAGCTCGACGTAGACGACATCCGTTAGTTCCGCCTGCGCATGATCGGTGATCCCGACCCGCGCGCGATCGCCTTCCACGCGGACCCACTCGTGCGACTCGGTGTAACGAAGATCGTCCGGAACGTTGCTCATGATGTTTTCTTGTAGAGGGGTTTCTTCTCGATGACAGCAGGAAATTTCTGGCCGCGGATCTCGATCTCGAGCTCGCTCCCGACCTTCGCATTTTCAACCGGCACGTAGGCCATGCCGATCCCTTCACCCATGCTCGGCGAGAGCGTGCCGCTATTCACTTCGCCGACGAGTGCGCCATTCGCGAACACCGGATAATGCGGCCGCGGTGGCGGACCTTTTTGCTTCATCCGAAACGGCACCAGCCGGCGCTTCAATCCGTCTTCCTTCGCCTTCGCGAGCACTTCGCGGCCGGTGAAGTTTTGTTTTGTCAGGTCAACGAAGAAGCCGAGCCCGGCTTCGAGCGGATTGTGCTCGGGCGTGAGATCGTTGCCGTTTAGCGGATAACACATCTCGAGCCGGAGCGTGTCGCGCGCGCCGAGTCCGCAGGGACGGATTCCGAGCTCTTGGCCCCTCTCGAGCACGGTCGTCCAAAACGTCGGCGCGTATTTCGATTCGAAGAAAACTTCCACGCCGTCTTCCCCGGTGTAACCGGTCCGCGCGATCGCGAGCGGCATCACGCCCAGCTCTGCATCAGCGATCGTATTCCGCGCCGGCAGCTCGAAACTGTCGCCAAGGATGCGCTTGAACAGCTCGCCCACGCGCGGTCCCTGGATGGCCAGCCCCGCATAATTCGCGCTGCGATTCTCCAGCGTTACTTCCGGCAGAATGTGCGCCTGCAACCAGGCGAAATCCTCGTCCGTGCGCGAAGCATTGACGACGAGCAGATATTTCTCCGGCTCGATCCGGTAGACGATCAGATCGTCGATGATCCCGCCATTCTGATTCAGCAGAAAAGTGTATTGGCCGCCCCGCACCTCGAGCTTGTCGACGTTGTTCGTCAGCCTGCCGTTGAGCCATTCGCCCGCGCGCGCGCCGGTCGCGATCAGCTGACCCATGTGCGAAATATCGAAGACGCCGACGTTCTTCCGCACCGCGTTATGTTCGTCGGAAATGCTCGTGTATTGCACCGGCATGAGCCATCCGCCGAAGGGGATGATCTTCCCGCCCGCGCGCTGATGTTCCTGATAGAGCGGCGTGGTTTTTCCTTCAGCGTCGCTCATGCGCGGGGAAGCTAGGTTGCGCGCCGGAGGTGTCAACGCGGCCCGCGGTGGAACCACTGCAATCTGCCGATACGATCATAGAACAATGACTTGGTTGGATAGGCTGGAGCGGCGGATCGGGTTCATCGCGATCCCAAGCTTGATTCGGATCGTGGTGGCGTTCACCGCGCTGGTCTACGTCTTGACCTTCCTGAACCCGGATCTCTTCTCCGTGCTCGCGCTGAATCCAGCGCGCATCCGTCAAGGGGAAGTCTGGCGTCTGCTTACCTATGTATTCCTGCCCAGCTCCCCGGCGCGGCCGGGCGCAGTGCTCTCGCCGCTCTGGGTGGTGATGGCGCTGTGGTTCCTCTGGTTCATCGGCGAAGGGCTCGAGCGGGCATGGGGAGCGTTCCGGCTCACCCTCTACTTCTTCGTCGGAATGATCGGCACCACGCTGGCTGCGTTCCTTTTCGGCGCGCAGTTTTCAAACAGCATGCTCGCTGCCTCGCTCTTCTTCGCCTTCGCCTGGTTCTATCCGGACGAGGTCATCTACGTCCTCTTCATCCTGCCGATGAAGATCAAGTGGCTCGCCTGGATCTCCGCCGCCTTCATCATCTTCGGCTTTGTCATGGGACCGATGTCGCTGCGCATGGCGACGATCGCCGCGCTGAGCAACTACATCATTTTCTTCGGCCCCGAGGTCTTCCAGCGAACACGTCACCGTAAGGAGGTCACCACACGGCGGAAGCGTTTCGAGATGCAGACGCGCTCCGAAGCCGAGCCGTTGCATCGTTGTGCAACCTGCGGCGCCACCGAACTGACCGACGCGAACCTCGACTTCCGCGTCTCGCGCGATGGCGAGGAATATTGCATGAACCATCTCCCGAGCGCCGCCGCGGCCGCGCGGTGAGCCTTGACCGACCTCGCCTGCCGCGGACACTTTGCCGATGTCAGACGCCGAGACCGCGCTCATTCCGGAACAAGGCTGGCACTGCCTCCATCTCTACTACCGGATTGAGTTTGGTCAGTGGCAGTTGCTGAGTGGCGACGAGCAGCGCGAAGCGAAGACGCGCCTCTCCACCCTCGTGCAGGAAACGCGCGCGCTCGAAAACACGCAGCTCCTGACCATGAGCGTGGTCACGCCGAAAGCAGATCTCGGCTTCATGTTGATCACGCCGGATCTGCATACCGCGAACCGCGTCGAGAAGCAGATTAACCTCTCGTTAGGCGCGGATGTGCTCGTGCCCGCCTACAGCTACCTCTCGTTAACCGAGGAGAGCGAATACCGCACGAGCGCTGAGGAATACGCGCACATCCTCGAGCACGAACAGCAGGTCGCGCCGGACAGCGAAGAGTTCGACCACGCGATGGCCGCCTTCGACGAGCGGATGAAACATTACCGGCACGAACGCGTTTACCCGACCCTGCCCGATTGGCCGATCGTCTGTTTCTACAACATGACCAAACGTCGCGGCGAACAGCGCAACTGGTATGCGTTGCCCTATGAAGATCGCCGCAAGCTCATGCTCGGCCACGGCGCGGTGGGCCGGCAATACGCGGGCAAAGTGAAGCAGCTCATTACCGGCTCGACCGGCCTCGACGACGCGGAGTGGGGCGTGACGCTTTTTGCGCGCGATACGTTTCAGATCAAGTCGATCGTCTATCAGATGCGCTTCGATCCAGTCAGCGCGGACTACGCGGATTTCGGCGAATTCTTCATCGCGCTGCAACTGCCACTCGACGAGTTGTTCCGGCGCCTCCAGCTTTGAACCCTGTGCGAGGATGGGTGGCAGAGTGGTCTAATGCGCACGCCTGGAAAGCGTGTTTGCCGCAAGGCAACCAGGGTTCGAATCCCTGCCCATCCGCCAGCACTGCACTCGCTAGGCTGTTGCTCGTCGCGCTGCTGATCTTCGCCGCACCGGCGTTCGCGCAGGAGGGCAGCGTCCCGCTCGACGCGCAAACTCTCGAGCAAGCCAGGCGGCAGTTTGAATCCGGTAAAACGCCGGAAGCCATCGCGGCGCTCGACGCGCTGGATGCGAAGAGCGGCCCCAGCGGCCGATCGCTCGATTTGCGCGGACGAATTCTCTACGAGAAAGGCCAGCTCGACGCCGCCGAGAAGCTTTTCTCGGAAGCGTTAGAGAAGGACAAAGCCAGCCTCGCCCGTTTGCACCTGGGCGATGTGTTCCTGGCCAGAAAGAAATTCCCGCAAGCGCGCGATACCTACCGCGCCGGGACGAAGGAGACGAACATCCTCGGCGTCTACGAAAGGCTGCGCTTCGGCATGCTCCTGTCGTATCTCGGCGAGAAGAACGACGCCGACGCACAGGAGGCGCTCGGCCAGATCCGCTTCCCTTCTGAGACGGGCGCTTATTACTTCGCGCAAGCCGCCTGGGCTTACGGGCACGGCCAGACGCGCGATGCGGAAAAGTGGATCAAGCGTTGCGAAGAAATCTTCGGCGGCAAAGTCTCGCCATGGTTCGCCGGCCGCTTTTACGACATGGGCTGGACGAAGACGAAAGCAGCCGCTTCCGCCGATTAGCCGCGACTCGTTAGTCGCCTTTCGCCGGATCGCGCCGGGTCAAAATCTGCAGACTCTGGCGGAGCTTCAAGATGCTCGACGCCGGCAGGACGCCGCGGAAGTTTGCTCCGGGATAAACGACGCTGTCACGACCGAGAAGCGAGCCCGGATTGATCACCGCATTGCAACCAACCTCCGTCCGATCGCCGATGATCGCGCCGAACTTCCGCAGTCCGGTGGCAATGCTGCCGTCGTTCGCCGTCACCGTGATCTCGCGATGATCCAGCTTCACGTTCGACAAAATCACACCGGCGCCGAGATGCGCTTTGTGTCCGAGAATGGAATCGCCGACGTAATTGAAGTGCGGCACCTGCGCCTCATCGAAGAGGATGCAGTTCTTAAACTCGCATGAGTTCCCCATCACCACGCCATCGCCCGCAATGACATTTTCGCGCACGTAACACCCGCTGCGGATCTCGCAATCCTGGCCGATCCAGGCCGGCCCTTTCAGCACCGCGCCCTCTTCGATCACCGTTCCCGCGCCGACGAAAACTGCGTCGCTGATGAACGGCTTGCCGACCAGCTCGCCGAGGATTTCCGGCTTCAGCCGGAATTGCAGGTAGCTCGCGATCTGCTTGAGCGCGTCCCAGACGTAACGCTGATTCTCGAACAGCTTGGAGTGCGCGGTGTGTGAAAGATCGAGGAATTCCTCTGGAGGAAACATTCGTTAGGCGCCGCCGCGTCGTGTGATCTTTTGCCCGTCTTTGCTGTCGCGCGCTTCCCATCCGAGAGCGGCGATTTGATCGCGCAGTTCATCGCTTTTCCGCCAGTCCTTGGCAAGCCTCGCCTGCACGCGTTGCTCCGCGAGCGCCGTGACTTCGGCCGGCGGGCCGCTTTCTTCTTTGGTCAATGCGAGCACGCTGTCGATGCGCTTCCACCAATCAAGCCAGCCGCGTGCGTCCGCGGGCGAGAGCGTGCCGGCATCGAGCGCCCGATTCGTTTCGCGGATCGTCTCAAAGAGAAACCCCAACGCGGCCGAGATATTCAGATCATCATCGAGCGCTTCCTCGAACTTCTGCGTCAGCTGTTCTCCGTGTTCGCCGGCCGCGGCGGTTAATCGCTCGAGCCAATCATCGATGCGGCCTAACGACTGCCGCGCTTCGTCCATTCCTTCCCAAGTGAAGTTGAGTTGTGCGCGGTAATGCACGCGGAGCAGGGCGTAACGCACTTCGCGCCCGCTGTAGCCGCGCGAGAGCACGTCGCGCAGCGTGTAGAAATTGCCGAGCGACTTCGACATCTTCTGCCCGTCCACCAGCAGGTGCGCGCAGTGCAGCCAGTAGCGCACGAACTGTTTTCCGGTCACGCCTTCGGTCTGCGCGATCTCCGCTTCGTGATGCGGGAAGATGTTGTCCACACCGCCGCAATGGATGTCCAGCTGCTCGCCTAACAACTGCGTCGACATCGCGCTGCACTCGATGTGCCAGCCCGGGCGGCCCGGACCCCACGGCGACTCCCACTTCACATCCCCATCGAGTTCATCCCACGCTTTCCAAAGCGCGAAATCGCCGATGTTTTCCTTCTCGTACTCGTCGTTCTTCACTCGGCCCGTCGATTGCAGTTCGTCGAGATTGAAGTGCGCGAGGTGCCCGTACGCGGGAAAGTTTTTGATCCGGTAGTAAACGGATTTGTCTTCCGCCTGGTAGGCCAGCCCGCGTTCAATCAACTGCGCGATCATGGCGATCATGGCGTCGACAAATCGCTGCTCGGTCGCGGCAGGATATTGATCGGCACGCTTGATCCGCAGCGTTTCGAGATCAGCGAAGAACGCGTCCTTGAACTGCTGCGTGAACTTGGCCAGCGGCACCTTCGCTTCGCGCGAACCGCGGATCGTCTTGTCGTCGACGTCCGTCAGATTCATCACCCGCTCGACCTGGTAGCCGCGCAGCTCGAGATGCCGTTGCAGCAGATCTTCGAAGAGGTAAGCGCGGAAGTTTCCGATGTGCGCGAACGAGTAAACCGTCGGCCCGCACGTGTACATCTTCACCGCGCGACCATTCGAATCGAGCGGCCGGAATTCCTCCAGCTCGCGCGAGTAGGTGTTGAAGAAACGCAGCGCCATGGCGCGCACTGTAGCGCGCTACAGCTACATGTCTTCGACGCAGGCCGTCGCCATCGCAATCATGCCTTCGCCGCGACCCACTGAGCCCATGCCTTCGTTCGTGGTCGCTTTGATATTCACCGCCGAAATATCGCAGGCCAGCGCGGAGGCGATCTTCTTTCGCATCGCTTCAACGTGCGGCTGAATTTTCGGCGCTTCCGCCACGAGCGTGGCGTCGACATTGAAAGCTCGCGCGTTCTTCTCCGCCAGTTTGGCGCGCACCTGGCGCAAGATATCCAGGCTGCTGATTCCCCGAATGCTTTCGTCGTCGTTCGGAAAATGCCGGCCGATGTCGCCTTCGCCGATTGCGCCGAGCAGCGCATCCGCAATCGCGTGCAGGAGCACGTCCGCATCGGAATGACCATCGAGCCCGCGGTCGTGGGCGATCTCCACGCCGCCGAGAATGAGTTTGCGTCCTTCGACCAACCGGTGCGCGTCGTAACCGATGCCTGTTCTTATCATGCGGGCGAGCCTAACGAGAGCAGGCCGCTCGAGGCAACGATGCTGTATTTGTCTTTCGCATCGGGACGCGGACGGAGATCGATTTTACCGCCCGCGTTTTCGACGAGGAGAATTCCCGCGGCCACATCCCACAAACTGATCGACTGCTCGATGTAAGCATCAAACCGTCCGCACGCGACGTAAGCCATGTCGAGCGCCGCGCTTCCTTGCATGCGGCATTTGCGCACGCGTCGCACCATGTCTTGCAACAACGGCAACGCGGCCGTGATCGTCGCATCCGTTTTCGAGAAGCCGACGGAGACGACGGCTTCGCGAAGTTCCGTGCGCGTGCTGACGCGGAAGGGCACGCCGTTCAAGGTCGATTCCGCATCTTTGCGCGTGGCCCAGAGTTCATCGCGCATCGGATCGTAAATCACGCCGACGATCATCACGCCGCGATGGCGGAGTGCGATCGAAATGCAGAAGTGCGGGATGCGATAGAAGTAGTTCACCGTCCCGTCGATCGGATCGACAATCCATTGATGCTCCGCGGTCTGATCGCCAACGATTCCCTCTTCGCCGTAAAGAGCGTGTGAGGGAAACTGCGTGAGCAAACGCTGCGTGATCAGCTCCTGCGTCTGCACATCCATCTCGAGCTTGATGTCGTGCGGAGTCGATTCGTTGACCCGCAGCGGCTCGTGAAAATTTCGCCGCAATGACTCGCCCGCTTCGCGTGCCGCGCTGATCGCGAGCTCGAGGAAATTGTCCATGCGAAGAGAACTACGCGCGCAGTTCGGCGAAACAAGCGAGCAGTCATCCCGTGCGAAAGCGGGGAACTCCGCGGCCTAACGAGTAATTCGCGATGAATGAAGGGCTCCGCTCCAGCCGGTGAAACGATGGGCACAAAAAAACCGGGAGGAGAAACAGGTTCTCCCCCCGGGTTAAGTTTTTGTTCTAGAAGACGGCGCGAAGTCCGCCCTCTGTGGGATAGGCGCTACGGATTAACGTCCGCCTTTTTTCCCGCCGCTCTTTTTGCTCGCTGCTTTTTTCTTAGCAGGCGATTTTGAGCCGGAGCCGGATTTCTTCGAAGAAGATTTCTTTGCTGGCATCGTGTATCCCCCCTTTCAATCCGCAGGTGCGGTGGGTGTGAACAGATGTGAATAAGTTCACGACACGAGTGACTAAGCATCACGATTTTTTTGTCAAACGTTTTTCAACTAACACCAATATATTTTTCAAAATTTCGCGCGCGATGATGATTTTTTTTGCGCGTGCGATGTGTTCGCGTTCGCCGTTCGCAGAGAAAACTGTGACTTCGTTGTCATCGCTTTCCATGCTGGAATCGCTTCCGCTCACGTCATTCGCGATGATCATGTCGCAATTTTTGCGCGTCAGTTTTCGTTGCGCGCTTGCTTCAACGTCATGCGTCTCGGCGGCGAATCCGACGACCAGATAAGTGCGAGCTTCACGCGGCAGCGAAGCGAGAATGTCGCGCGTCGGGGTTAACTGCAGCGAGAACTGCGACGTCTGTTTTTCCAGTTTTTCCCTCGCCCTAACGAGTGGTTTGTAATCGCTCACGGCCGCGCACATCACGAGCACGTCGCATGTCGGCGCGTGTTCATGCACCGCATCGTAGAGCTCATCGGCCGTCGTGATGTCGATCACGCGGGCATGCGACGGCGGAGCAATCGACACTGGTCCGCTGATCAACGTGACCTCGTGGCCAGCCTCGAGCGCAGCTTGCGCTATCGCATACCCCATCTTTCCCGATGAGCGATTGCTGATAAAGCGAACTGGATCGATCGGCTCGCGCGTTGGTCCCGCGGTGACGACGATCCTCACGCGATCAACGTGCCGTGACTGCGAATGAGGAACTCCGCGCGGAACGCGATGTCGTCGACCTTCCACAAACGTCCGACGCCTTCGTAACCGCAGGCGAGCATTCCTTCTTCCGGTCCGATGAACTCGACGCCGCGTTCACGCAGACGCGCGACGTTCTCCTGCGTCGCGGCGTGTTCCCACATCTTTCCGTTCATCGCCGGCGCGATCAGGATCGGCGCGCGCGTCGCGAGTGCGATCGCGGCCAGCGGATGACCCGCGAGTCCGTGCGCGAGCTCTGCGATGACGTTCGCAGTCGCGGGCGCGATGAGGAGAAGATTCGCGCGGTCGGCGAGTTGAATGTGACCTGGTCGCCAGTTCTCCTTCTCGTCGTAGAAGCTGGTCATCACCGGATTTTTCGAGAGCGTCTGTAATGTGAGCGGCGTGATGAACTCAGTCGCGTCCTGCGTCATCACGACGAACACATCATGCCCCTGTTTGTAGAGCAGGCTGGCGAGCTCGGCAGATTTGTAGGCGGCGATGGAGCCGGTCACGCCGAGCACGACGCATTTTTTATTTTCGGTTTCCGATTGCACGATTGCTTCAAAGAACGCCTAACGACCCCGCGTTGTCATCCTGAGGCTGGCGAAGCGCGCCGAAGGATCTCGCATAGGGTGATGGACAATCGCAGGAGATGGGTGTGATCAGCAGCGCGGATGAGAGGTCCTTCGCCGTCTCCGCGGCTTAGAATGACAGCGTTTGAAAGTCGTCACGACTGCTTCAATCTCCGGCTGAGATAACGCTCCGCGCCCATGATGTGGCGAAACTTGAGGAGGTCTTCTTCCATCGAACGACTGATGATCGTGTAACGATAGTCGCGCCAGAGTTCCATCTCACGCGCGGCGTTGTTCAAGCGCAGCTCGATCTGCTCGGGACGTTCCGTTCCGCGCTTCGTCAGACGGCGGCGCAGTTCGTCGAGATCGGGCGGCATAATGAAAACGTCGCAAAGCGCGCGGCGCACAAACTCATCGTCGTATTCGCGAATCGAAGCGGCGCCTTGCGTGTCGACGTCGATCAGGACATCGACGCCGTCGGCGAGATTGGCGCAGATCGGTTTGCGCTGCGTGCCGTAAAAATGCTCGTGGACGCGCGCGTATTCGAGGAAGTCGCGCGCCTCGATTTTGGCGAGGAACTCGGGCTCGGAGACGAAGTAGTAATCCTCGCCCTCGATTTCACCGGCGCGTTGCGGGCGCGTCGTGCACGAAACCGAGTAAACGAAATCCGGCGATTGCCGCAGCGCATTGCAGAGCGTCGTCTTTCCGGCGCCCGACGGGGCGGAGACAACGAACAAAATGCCCGTGCGGGTGAATTGCTTACTCAAGGTTCTGGATCTGTTCGCGAATCTTCTCGAGCTCGGCTTTGCAAAGCACCACGTGCTGGGAAATGGCGGCGTCGTTTGCTTTCGCGCCGAGCGTGTTCAGCTCGCGGAAAATTTCCTGGGTGATGAACTCCAGCGTGCGACCGACCGGCTCGTCCTTGCGCAGATGATGCGCGAACTGCGCGAGATGACTCTCGAGCCGCGTCAGCTCTTCGGAAACGTCGGAACGATCCGCAAAAATCGAAACTTCCTTGAGCAGTCGCTCGTCATCCAAGGCGAGCTCGAGGCCGGCTTTCTGAATGCGATCGAATAACGTGGCGCGATATTTTTTGACCACTTCCGGGAAGAGCGCGCGAACGCCTTTGATCTCGCGGCGGATCACCTTGAGCCGCTGGATCAAATCCTTCGCGAGATGTTTGCCCTCGCGCTCGCGCATTTTGATCAGCTCGCTCAGCGCGGTGTCGAGTGCGCGCTCAACGGCCGGCCAAGCCTGCGCGGCGTTGATGTTGTCTTCGGCCAACTTCATCACGCCGGGAGCAGATAAAATTTTGTCGATCGTGATCTCGCCGGGCGCCTCGAGTTCGCGCTGCAAGGCGAGCATGGCGCCGTGATATGAACGGGCCAGCGCAGTATCGAGCGCGAGTTTTCGCGTGCCGTTCGCGCCGTTCGCGCAGCTCACGGTCGCGTTGGTGCGGCCACGCGAAAGCTTCTCGTTGATCGCCTGGCGAATGCGCGGCTCGAGCTCATTGAACTCGCGCGGCAAGTTGATCACGATGTCGCTCTGCTTCCGGTTCACCGAGTTGAGCTCGACGCTGAACTTCACTCCGTTCGCGTCGACTTCGCCGCGGCCATAACCGGTCATGCTCCTCATCAGAGGCTGAAATGCGTCGCGACCTGAGCCACGTCTTTGTCGCCGCGCCCGGAGCAGTTCACGATCACGATTTTGTCGCGCCCGAGTTGCGGCGCCAGCTTGATCACGTGCGCGATGGCGTGCGCAGTTTCGAGCGCGGGAATGATGCCTTCCGTTTCCGCTAAACGGCGGAACGCTGCGAGTGCTTCGTCGTCCGTTGCGTATTCGTATTCAATCCGGCCGAGATCGCGGAGGTAGCTGTGCTCCGGTCCGATCGCAGCGTAATCCAGCCCCGCGGAAACAGAATGCGTCAGCTCGATCTGACCATCGGCATTCGTGAGGACGAACGTCTTCGTGCCTTGCAACACGCCGAGCTTTCCGCCCTGGAAGCGCGCGGCGTGTTTGCCGCTGCGAATTCCTTCACCGCCAGCTTCGACGCCGATCATGCGGACGTGTTCGTCATCGAGAAATGGATGGAAGATGCCGATGGCGTTGCTGCCGCCGCCGACGCACGCAATCAGCACATCCGGCAACCGTTCTTCGCGTTCGAGAATTTGCCGCCGCGCTTCGACGCCGATGACGCGGTGAAAATCGCGCACCATCATCGGATAAGGATGCGAGCCCAGCGCGGAACCGAGGATGTAATGCGTGCTGCGAACGTTCGTGACCCAGTCGCGCATCGCTTCGCTGATCGCTTCCTTCAACGTTGCCTGGCCGGCGGTGACGGCGACGACTTTCGCGCCGAGGAAACGCATGCGCGCAACGTTGAGCGCCTGCCGTTCCATGTCGACCGCGCCCATGTAGATGATGCATTCGCAGCCGAATCGCGCGGCCACGGTCGCAGTCGCGACGCCGTGCTGACCGGCGCCGGTTTCGGCGATGATCCGCTTTTTGCCCATGCGACGGGCGAGCAGGATCTGGCCGAGCGCGTTATTGATTTTGTGCGCGCCGGTGTGAAGCAGGTCTTCGCGCTTCAGGTAGATCTTTGCGCCGCCGAGATCACTCGTTAGGCGCTCGGCCAGGTAGAGAGGAGTCGGTCGACCGGCGAAGTCGTGCAGCAGATCGGCGAGCTGGCGTCCGAACGCCGGATCGTTCTTCGCTCGCTCGTATTCGGCGGTCAGATCCTCGAGTGCAGACATGAGCGTCTCGGGGACAAACATGCCTCCGTACTCGCCGAAGTGACCGCGCGCATCGGGCATGGTTTCGAGCTGCTGCATGGAGCGACGAAGTTAGGTCGAGGCCAAGTTGCTGCCAACGAGTAATTGGTCGAGCGCGCGGCGATGCGGCGATGGAACCGGGATTGAATCGACTGCGTCGAAAGCAAACCAGCGGCCATTTGTCGCGCGAGCGCGATGGACAGAAAGCGTCACGCGATGGTGCGTGAACGGAAACTGCGCGACGTAGATCGGCTGCGCGGAAGCTGGTGCGATGCGCGGCAGAATCCACATCCCGCGCCAGCGCTCCGTCGCCTGCTCGAGCAAGATGCGGCCACGGTTCGTGGTGAAGGCATGGTGTTCGATCAGCGCTTTCGTCGCGGCGCGCGCTTTCTTGATCGGGAGCTTCGCAGGATCTTCCGCGCGGCAGTAGCGGTGGACCGGACAGATGGAGCACTTCGGCTGACGCGCAACGCAGATCGTCGCGCCGAGATCCATGAGCGCGGAGTTGAACGCGCCGGCGTTTTGCTTCGGCACCAGCGACTCAGCTACCGACCAAAGTTGCTCGCGGCCAGCCGACGAATCGATCGAGATCTGCAGGTTCGTGATCCGCGCGAGCAGGCGCGCGATGTTTGCTTCGACCACCGCAACCGGGTGATCAAAGGCGAAGGTGGCGACTGCGTTCGCGGTATAACGACCGACGCCGGGCAAGCGCATTTCCGGCGAAAACTTTCCGTCGTGCTGAGAAGCGATGAGTTTTGCGGCGGCGTGCAGATTGCGCGCGCGAGCGTAGTAGCCGAGCCCTTGCCAGGCGTGCAGAACGTCGGATTCCGACGCGGCGGCTAACGAGTGAAAATGGGGAAAGCGCGCAAGCCAGCGTTCGTAGTAGGGAATGACGGTCGCGACCTGCGTTTGCTGGAGCATGAACTCGGAGACGAGGATCGCGTACGGGTCGCGTGTGCGGCGCCATGGCAGGTCGCGACCGGCGTGCGCATACCAGCGGAGCAGCGCGTTTCGGAATCCGTGTTTCATCCGTGTTAGTCTGTGGCGCAATGACTACCTACACGCACGCACTTAGCGCCGAACAGGCGACGCAACTGCGCGCGTTGCTCGATGAGCTCGGGTTTCAATTCGCGCCGCGACCATACACCTTGTACTTCGCGCAAAAGGAGAAGCTGAGCGTCGCGGTCTACGAGAAGGGGCCGAAGATTTTGCTGCAAGGAAAGGGGATCGAGGAGTTCGTGCAGTTTCAACTTGAACCCAGAATTCTGGGGGAGGCGAAGCTGGGCTACGAAGAGGTGCACTCGCCCGAGATGTTCGAGCCGCACTTTGGCGTCGACGAAAGCGGGAAGGGCGACTTCTTCGGGCCGCTGGTCATCGCGGGTGTTTATGTGGATCGCGGGATCGCGCGGAAGTTCATGGAAGCGGGCATCCAGGACAGCAAGCGGATCGGCTCGGATGCGCGCATCCGCTCGTTAGGCGAAACGATTCGGAAGACCCAGGGCGCGGTGCACGAGGCGATCGTGATCGGACCGGAGAAGTACAACGAGCTTTACCTGAAGTTCGGCAACCTCAACAGCCTGCTGGGCTGGGGCCACGCGCGCGTGATCGAGAACTTGCTTGTGCAAAAACCGAGCTGCCCGCGCGCGTTGTCGGACAAGTTCGCCGATGCGCGCGTGATCGAACGTGCGCTGATGCAGCACGGCCAGAAGATCAAGATGGAGCAGCGGACCAAGGCAGAGTCGGATCTCGCGGTCGCGGCGGCATCGATCATCGCGCGCGAGGCGTTCATCGCCTGGCTCGATAAACGCGGGCAGCAACTCGGGGTGAAGCTTGCCCGCGGCGTCTCGGCGCAAGTGAAGGAGACCGCGCGCGCGATCGTGCAAAAGGATGGACCAGCGGCGCTCGGGCAGGTCGCCAAGGTGCACTTCCGGACAGCGCACGAGATTGCGCCGGACTTCTATGCCGCTCCGCCGGAGCGCGCGGCGTGGCGCCGATAGAGCGGCGGGCAAGAATCCTGCTTTTCACAAACGCGGCTTACTCCCGCTGTGGAAACACGACTGCTCATCCTGAACGCTGACCCGGTCTTCGACGACCGCGTCCTTGATTTGCTTTCGGAGCTCGATGCGGTCGACCTGCGGATCGTGCGGTCGATGTCCGAGGCAATCGGCGTTCTCCTCGCGGAGCATTTCGACGGCTTCATCCTCGACGGCGATCCCGCGACTGCGCTCGAGCAGGCGACCAATGCGCGGCAGCATTTTCCTTCGCTCCGCATTCTTTGCGTCGTGCCGAGGTCCAACGAGGATGGTTTTGCCCGGACGATCGAGCAGCAGAAGATCGAGTGCGTGTTCTGCGGCAGGAGCGATGGACGGTTGCGGGCGCAACTTCGCAGGTTTGTGGCTTCGGTGGGCACCGATTCGTTTGAGGCGTCGGAAGGGATCGACCCATGTCATTCGTTGATCGGGAATCTGAATCAGTTCTCCGCGGCGGAAATCCTTCAGATGAGCTGCCTGGGCCAACGCAGCGGCCGGTTCACCTTCAAGTCAGGTCGCGGCAACAGTGAGATTTACCTGCAGCACGGATCGGTGCGTCATGCGGTTTTCGGCACTCTCGAAGGCGAGGCAGCGGTGGCTGAGGTCTTCCGCTGGCGGCAGGGTCGTTTCTATTTTTAAGAAGGCATCATCAGCCAAATCCAGACGGTCGATCGACCATGGGCGCACCTCCTTATCGATAACCTCCAGAAGCTCGACGAGACGCTTGAGCTTTCATCTTCCCGCTGACCTATGCGCAACAAAGCTCTCGAAACGCAGCTTCGTCTCATCGACCTCCAGCTCGACAGTTGGAAGAAGCTTCACGACCTGATTACCTACGGGTTGGACAAGGCGAAGCCGATCATTTCAGCGGAACAGGAGCGGCAATTCACCGAGACCCGCGCCAATTTGCTCCAGGAAACGGAGCACGTTTTTCGTGAGCTCGGAATCCTGGGCGAGCTTTCCGGCCGGGCAATGAATGTCCTGAATCGCGGCGTCTCGATGCGCGGCGTCCGTGACATGGCGAACGAAGACGTCCGTCGGCTCGAGGCCGAATGGAACGGCGTTTTCACCAAGCTCGGAGTGCTGCAAGGGCAGCTAAAGTCGAAACGCAAGTCCCTCGCAGCGCAGAGCGCGCTCTCTTATTATATGAACACTCTGCTTCGCCGGCGCGAGGCAGCGGCGGCTTAAGGCGGACACCTGCTGCGTTACGCCCAAAGCGTAATTCGTCGCAAAATCACCGTTTCGCCCACCTGATCAGCTGTCGCTGCTCGATGTATTATATATGGCCAAGCTCACGAAACGAGACATCGTCGTCGCCATCAGCAATCAGACAGGCATGGTCCAGCACGAGGTCTTTGAGGTTGTCCAGCGCACCTTGGATCATATTACGGACAGTCTGGCGAAGAATGTGGCAGTTGAGCTTCGGAACTTTGGGGTTTTCCAGCCGCGGTTGACGAAGCCGCGCGTCGGACGCAATCCGAACCAGCCAGGCAGCAGCTTCACGATCCCGTCTCGGGCCACGGTTAAATTCAAGGCCGGTAAGGTGATGCGGCAGCGCGTGGAGAAGCTTTCGCGCGAGATGAAGGATGCTTCCGAGCGTGCGATCGAAGCTCGGACGCAAGCGAGCTCGGTCACGCCAGGCGGAGCTTAGGGCACTCTAGGCTTAACCGCCGTTGCCGCGGGTCGCTGCTTCGGTAGCAAGGAGCGTGTGGATCACTTCCTCCAGGCGGTCGAAGTTGATCGGCTTGGTCAGATGTTCCGCGAAACCCGCTTCGCGAGCGCGGTTTACGTCGTTCTCCATGCCGAAGCCGCTCAGCGCGATCCCGCGGAGACTTTTCCGGTCTCGTAATTCCTCCATCAGCTCGTAACCGGAGCGATCCGGCAAACCGATATCGCTGACCAGCAGATCAAAATCCGCCTCGCTCGCGCGGGCGACTGCTTCGTCGGCACTGTGCGCCACGGTAACGCGATAGCCGCGCCGCTCGAGCAGCATCTTCATGCCCGTGCAGGTGTCGTGATGATCGTCGACCACTAGGAGGCGCGGAGCATTCTTTTTCATCTCCGCCTTCGCATCATCGGTTACAGCGGGCGGAGTCTTGGGGGCGTTCGCTTCGGCTGCGATTGGGGTTGGCACGGTGTGCAGCATTACAGTGAAGGTGGCGCCGCGATCGCGGCCTTCGCTTTGCACGGAAACAGTGCCGCCGTGCGCCGCGACCATCGCCTTTGAAATAGCGAGACCGAGGCCGAGACCGCCAAAACGTCGCGTGATCGAGCTTTGGCCCTGCTCGAAGGCGTTGAAGATTTTGCCGATCTTGTCCGGCTCGATTCCGATGCCGGTGTCGGTCGTGCGGATCTCGATTTGGTCGGGCGCGGGGTTGAAGGTTTCGATGATGATCCGCCCCTCCGCCGGCGTGAATTTGACGCTGTTCTTGATCAGGTTCCAAAAGACCTGCTGCAGCCGCGCGGGATCACCTTCGACATGGACGTGCTCGGCGCGGAGGCGGAACTCGATAAGGAGATTTTTCTCGAGGATGTCGCCGCGGCAGATCTCAAACGCGCGCTGGAGAATCTCGTGCACGCTCACGATCTCGAAGCTCAGCTGCAACTTGCCTTTGGCGATGCGGGTGACGTCGAGCAGGTCGTCGATTAACCGCGCTTCGAGCTCGACGTTGCGTCGAATGACTTCGAGCGCACGGCGTACTTCCGGCCGCTCGGACGCGCTCGCTTCCAGCTCGCCCACCATGGCAATGACGGGTGAGAGCGGGTTGCGCAGTTCGTGCGAAAGGAGGGCGAGGAATTGATCCTTCGCCGCATTGGCGCCGATCAGTTCCTGACGCAGCGTGACGTCGCGCGTCTTGTCTTCGACGAGGTAAAGCACGCCTTGAACGCGCTGCTCAGAGCCTTGCAGCCGGAGCAGGTTCACGTTCACAAAATGGGTCGCGCCTTTGACATCCGTGAACGGCTGCTCGACGAGCTGAAACGGCGCGCCGAAGGTCAGCACCTTCTCGACTGATTCGCTCGGTGCGATCTGCACCTCGTCGTATGTCGCGTCGTAAACGTCCTTGTTTTCCGCCAGCCCACCGAAGCTTTTGGCCATGCGCGCGAAGGCTTCGTTGGCCTGCAGGAAGTTGCGCGAGTTCGGATCAACCAGCGCGATCCCGCTCGGCATGTTGGCGAGGATCTTCTCGTTGAAGATCACCTCGCGCTCGATCCGCCGCGCCGCTTCGTTCTGCCGGCGAGTGAACTTCCCGGCCAGCCATGCGCCGACGGCGGTGAGCAGAATCAGCCAGAGCGCAGGCAACGTGATTCGCCGCAGGAGGTCGGAGACTGGTCGATAGGCCACCGTCTTTGGTTGTTCAACCACCGTAATCCAGCCGGTGTTCTCGATTGGGCAGAATGAATAGAGCTTCGCGTCGCGATCGAGATGTCCGGCCTGCGTGCGCCGAATTTCGTGAAAGAATGAAGTCGCTTCAGCGGAACTGGGCGCGGTGTTTGCCTGAAAGTTGTTCGTGAAAAGCGCGTTGCCATCCTGGTCGATGACCTGGCAAATCGCCTGATCCGCGAAATCAACCGAGGACAACCGTCGACCCATGCGCTCGACGAGCACGGACACACCGACGTAACACGCGACCTTCCCATCGGGTCCGGGCACCGCGCCGATGATGTCGGTAGTCATGCGCTGGTCGTCCGAGCGGCGCGGATGCACCGGCGTTACGTACGGGCCGCTGGCCGCCTTCGCCGCCTCGCGCCATGCCTCAGGAATGAAGTCGGTGGTCCGCTCAGGTCGGACCGCGGGGATTGCGCCAATCAGCTTCCCATCAGCGCCAACTATGAACATGCCGTCGATGCGCGGATGCGAGTAGAAGGTCTGGTTCAACCACTGCTGGGCGGCCGCTGCCGGATCGGCCGTGGTCAGGATGCTGGCGAGCTCCGGTTGGGTCTGATAATACTCGATGATTCCGCCCGTTCGGCTGAAGTCGTCACCCACCAAGTGCGCGATCAATTGCACGAAGGTCTGTCGGTCGCGCAGGATCTTCGATTCGAGGGTGTTCGTCAGGATCGTGTAGGAGACGACCAGCATCAGGATCGACGGAACCCAGCCGGCGAGGAGAATCGCGACGACGATATTGAACCGTTCGAAACGCTCTTCATCGCGTCGCTTGAACGGGATGCGCCACTTCAAATCGCGCGTCGCCATTGAGACCGTAAAAGTCGTCTGCACGCGCAGGCGCGGCAAGGCCGGATTCTCACGTGAGGAGTAGAAAGAGGGGTGCAGCGATGTGCACTGAGGCTGCATTTAGTAGCATGACAACGAGCCACTTCGGGGTGCGTTAAAGGCCTGTTTCTAGAGGGAAAACGACGAAGTTGAACTTGACGCAAGCTGTTGACTCGCCATCATGTCGCGCTTGTCCGCTCGGGCTGCAGGGGCACTCTTCACACACCTTATGCAAGGAAGCGTTGGATATCTCATTTGGACCATATGCTACCTCAGCGTCTTGCTGGTGCTGTCGGCCTATGGCATCCACCGCTACTTCATTGTCTACCTTTTCCTGAAGTATCGGAACCGTCCGACGTCGCCGCGCGCGCACTTCGACGAGCTGCCCAAAGTCACGGTGCAGTTGCCCATTTATAATGAAGTCTACGTCGTCGAGCGGCTCTTGAATTCGGTCGGTCAGCTCGAGTATCCGCGCGACCGGCTCCAGATTCAGGTGCTCGACGACTCCACCGATGACACCAGGGAGCTAACGAAGCGATGCGTGGAAGCTGTCCGCGCGCGTGGATTGAACGTTGAGTTAATCCAGCGGACGAACCGAATTGGCTTCAAAGCAGGCGCACTCGAGGAAGGCCTCGCGACCGCCGAAGGCGAGTTCATCTGCATTCTTGATGCGGATTTTGTCCCGGAGCCCGATCTCCTTCTTCGGACGGTTCAATATTTCACCGATCCAAAGGTCGGTATGATCCAGACGCGCTGGGGTCATTTGAATCGCACCTACTCATTGCTGACCAAGGTGCAGGCCATGTTCCTCGATGGGCACTTGTTGCTTGAGCAGACAGCACGCAGCCGCAGCGGGCGTTTCTTTAACTTCAACGGCACCGCCGGCCTGTGGCGCCGGTCATGCATCGAAGAAGCGGGCGGCTGGCAGCATGACACGCTGACGGAAGACCTCGACCTCAGCTACCGCGCGCAGCTCGCAGGCTGGAAGTTCATCTTCCTGCCTGACGTGATCACGCCGGCCGAACTGCCGGTCGACATGAATGGTTTTAAATCACAGCAGCATCGCTGGACGAAAGGCTCCATTCAGACCTGCAAGAAGCTCTTGCCGACGATCTGGCGGAGCAAGCTGGCGTTCCCGCTGAAACTTGAGGCGACGGCGCATCTCACCTCGAACTTCGCATACCTCCTGCTCGCTTGTTTGTGCGTGCTTCTTCACCCATCGATCGGCGGCCCGCAGACGGGTTGGCTGCGCATGTTGCTGGTCGACGTGCCGATCTTCCTCACCGCCTCGCTTTCCGTCGGCGTCTTCTACATCTGCGCGCAACGCGAGCTGCACCCGCGCACGTGGATGAAAGAAATTCTCTTCCTTCCTGCGTTGCTCGCGCTCGGCGTCGGCCTCTCGCTGAACAATGCGCGCGCCGTGCTCGAAGCGGTCTTCAATCGCGAGTCGGATTTCGCTCGGACCCCGAAGTACGGAATCGAGAAGAAGAAGCAGGCATGGCGCACCTGCAAGTACATGCCGATGAAGTCGCTTCTGCCCATCGTGGAGATGGGGTTCGCGCTTTATTTCACCTACTTCCTCTGGTTCGCGTTCAGCCACGGCCAATATCTGTCGTTGCCGTTTCTCGCGATGTTCCAGCTAGGATTTCTCTACGTCTCTTTGAGTTCGCTCGCGCAGTGGTTCCCGAAATCACTCGTCGAAAGTTCTCCCGCGGAAGCCGTCCTCCCGGCGTGACAGTTGCGAAAATTGTGATAACAACAGGGCCGATGTTTCGCACGTTTGCTCTCGTGCTTTCTTCGCTCCTTCTCCTCCGCACTCTCCACGCGGACGGCGGTCCGGTGGTTAACAATGAAGTGATCGTCAGCGTCAAAGAGCAGAAGCTGATGCTGCTGCAGAATGGCGCGCGCGTGACTACCTACCCGGTCTCGACTTCCAAGTTCGGCCTCGGCGATAGCTCGGGCAGAATGACAACGCCAATCGGCGCCATGGCTGTCGCGCAGAAGATCGGCGACCACGCGCCAGTCGGCGCCGTTTTCCATAACCGCCGCTTCACTGGCGAAATTCTGAAACCGAACGCGCCGGGCCGCGATCCGATTGTGAGCCGCATTATCTGGCTGCGCGGCCTTGAAGCTTCTACCGCCCACGCGTTCAGCCGGTGCATTTACATTCACGGCACCGCGGAAGAGCGCACCATCGGTCGTCCAGCGAGCTTCGGCTGCATTCGCATGAAGTCGAAAGACGTCGTCGATCTCTACAGCCAACTGCCGCTCGGCGCCGTCGTTCGGGTTGTTCCGGACAAGCTGCCGAAGGTCGCGAAGGCGAAGACGATCTACCGGATTCAGGCGCCTGACGCTCCGCAAGAAGTTGGCCGCCCGCCAGCGGTCGCTGGTTCGCAGGACACTGCTCCGCCTCCGCCGAAGAACGCGTCCGCGGTGCGATTCGCTCGCAACAACGGCTAGATTCTTCCGCAGCACTCGTTAGGCGATCGGGCTTCTGGGCCGGTTGACAAACAACCGCGCTGCCGCGAGCCTCCACGCCCGCAAAACTGACCTATGGCTAACACGAAATCCGCTGGCAAACGCGCTCGCCAAACCCAGACCCGCACTCTCCGCAACCGCAGCGTTCTGACGCGTCTCCGCCGCATGGCGAAGAAGGTTACTACCGGTGGAACGGCCGACGAGAACACCGCCCGCAGTTTGATCTCGTCCGTCGATAAGGCAGCGAAACGCGGCGTGATCCACCGCAATGCGGCGAACCGCCGGAAAGCCCGCCTGAACAAAGCGCGTCGTGCCGCGAGCACGCCGGCGGCGACTCCGGCGGCTTAATCGTCAGGTGATCCGCGCGGCTGCGCTTTCCCTGTCAAAGCGTGGCAGAAGCGCGTTGCATATCTCGACGGACAGTTACAAGTTCACCGCGCATGATCCCGGCTTTTCTTCTCATTCTCTCAGCCGTCGCTTACCGCATCGTGACGGGACTTTTCGCAAGTTCGGATTCGATCGGCCTGCTGAACTTCGCGCCGCTCGCCGCGATCGCTCTCTGTGCGGCGGCGTATTTCCCGATGAAGTTCAAGTTCGCCGTTCCGATGATCGCGCTGCTCATCTCGGACGTGGTGTTGAACATGCACTATGGGTTTTCACTCGTTAGTCCGTTCGTCATCTCTCATTACATCGGCTTTGCCGTGATTGGTTGCCTCGGGCTCTTGCTGAGTGGCCGCGCGTCGTGGAAAACGCTTCTGCCCGGCTCCATCGCTTCGTCATTCATCTTCTACGTGATCACGAACAGCGTTTCGTGGATCTACGATCCGGGCTACGCCAAGAACTTCGCCGGCTTCGTGCAGGCGCTGACGACCGGTTTGCCCGCTTACAGCGCGACGCCGACCTGGCTGTTCTTCCGCAACTCACTCGCGAGCGATTTGCTCTTCACCGGTCTCTTCGTCCTCTGCATGCACTTCGGGCGAAGCAGGGAACCTTCACGCTCGACCGCCGCGTTACCGCGCCCCGCGTAATCCGCGCATGACAGCGCCGGAGCAACGCGACGAAGTCGACATGCTCTCGCTGATGCTGTTGATCCGGCGTTTCGAAGAACGCGCGAGCCAGCAGTATCAAGCGCAGAAGATCGGCGGGTTTTGCCACCTTTACATCGGGCAGGAAGCCGTTGTCGTCGGTGCCATCGCCGCGACTCGGGACGACGATTATCTGATCACCGCGTATCGCGATCACGCTCACGCCCTCGGGCGCGGAACGACGGCTGACGCCTGCATGGCCGAGCTCTTCGGCAAGGCGACGGGTTGTTCCCGTGGTCTGGGCGGATCGATGCATTACTTCGACAAGGAGCGCCACATGTACGGCGGTCACGCGATTGTTGGCGCACATGTTCCGCTCGCCACCGGCCTCGCCTTCGCGTGCAAATACCGCGAGGAAGATCGCGTCACGCTTTGCTTCTTCGGCGACGGCGCGATCAACCAGGGCGCGTTCCACGAAGCGCTGAATCTGGCCGGGTTGATGAAACTGCCGGTGATCTTCATCTGCGAAAACAATCTGTTCGCGATGGGGACGTCGGTGGAGCGCTCAACCTCGCTCAAGGAAATCGTCGAACGCGCTGAAGGCTACGACATGCAGAAGGTCGTCGCCGACGGGATGAACTTTCGTGAAGTGCGCGACAAGCTCGGCGAGGTCATCGACTCGATCCGCAAAGATCCGCATCCGGCGTTCGTCGAGATTCGCACCTACCGTTATCGCGGCCATTCGATGTCGGACCCGGCGAGCTATCGCACGAAGGAGCAGCTCGAGAAGTATCGGATGGACGATCCGATCACGCGTCTGCGCGCGCAGCTCACCCGTGAAGGAAAGCTGACTAACGAGCAGTTCGACGCGATGGACAAGAAGGCGAAAGACGCAGCGCTCGCCAGTGTGAAATTCGCCGAAGAAAGCCCGCAGCCGCCGCTCAGCGAACTCTACAACTACACCTTCGTTGACGACGACCCGAACGAGCTCGTGCGGGTGAATTCAACCGACGCACCGCCCGCGATATGATGCGCGAAATCACCTATCGGCAGGCGCTGAACGAAGCGCTGGCGGAGGAACTCGAGCGCGACCCAAACGTGTTCCTTCTGGGCGAGGAAGTGGCGCAGTACAACGGCGCTTACAAGGTCAGCCAGGGACTGCTGGATCGCTTTGGCGCGAAGCGCATCATCGACACGCCGATCAGTGAAAATGGTTTCGCGGGGATGGGCATCGGCGCGGCCATGGTTGGGCTTCGTCCGATCGTCGAGTTCATGACTTTCAGCTTCTCGTTAGTCGCCTTCGATCAGGTGGTGAACAACGCGCCGAACATGCTCACAATGTCGGGCGGGCAGTTCAACATCCCGATCACTTTTCGCGGTCCGAACGGTCCTGCTCACCAACTGGGCGCGACCCATTCGCACGCGACGGAGTGCCTTTACGCGAACTTCCCCGGCCTGAAGATTTGCACGCCCGCGACGCCGCGGGATGCGAAGGGTTTGCTCAAGACCGCAATCCGCGACAACAACCCGGTGCTCGTACTCGAGTCCGAGCTGCTCTACAGCTCGAAAGGGATGATCGAACCTGCCGAGCAGGAGCTGCTGATTCCGCTCGGGTCAGCCGAGATCAAACGCGAAGGCAGCGACGTCACAATCATCTGCTACGCGCAGACCGTGCCGCTCGCCTTAGCCGCGGCTGAGCAACTCGAGGAAGAAGAAATCAGCGCCGAGGTGCTCGATCTGCGGTCCATTAAGCCGCTCGATCAACAGGCAATCTTCGCCTCCGTTTCGAAGACGCACCGCGTGGTGGTTGCGGAACAGGATCGACCCTACTGCGGCATCGGCGCGGAGCTTTGTTATCGAATTCAAAAGAACATCTTCGATGAGCTCGATGCGCCGATTGCGCGTGTCAGCCAGGAAGATGTGCCGATGCCGTACAACGAGCGGCTCGAGAAAGCTGTTCTGCCGAGCGCGGAGAAGATCGTCGCTGCGGTGAAGAAGGTTTGTAACGCCTAACGAGGAATCGTCATGCCCGAAATCCAGATGCCGAAGTTGAGCGACACCATGACCGAAGGGACGCTCGTCACCTGGAAGAAAAAGAAGGGCGACGAGGTTTCGACCGGCGACGTCATCGCGGAGATCGAAACCGACAAGGCGACGATGGAGTGGGAGTCGCCGGAAGATGGCGTGCTCAGCGAGATCTACGTTGAGGAAGGGGGCAAGGTAGAAGTCGGCCAGCGGATCGCGTTTATCGGCGACAAAGGGGAAGCCGCGCCTGCTCCTGCGGAAGCGAAAAAGGCAGAAGGCGCTCCGCAAAAGGAGCAACCCAAAGCCGAGCCTGAAGCGAAGCAGCCGGCGGAAACGGAACAGCCCGCGCCGGCTGAAGAACAGCAGAAGGAAACCGCGCCGCCGCAACCCGAGAAGCAGCAGCCGGCGGGATTGGACGAGCCGGCAAAACCTTCCGCGAAATCGCCGCCGCCGAGCTCGGATGGCGCACGCGTGAAAGCTTCGCCGCTCGCGCGTCGACTTGCTGCTGAGCAAGGTCTCGACATTGCGCAGGTCAAAGGCAGTGGACCCGAAGGTCGTGTAACGGAAACAGATGTTCGCGCGGCGATGAAAACGAAGGGCGCCGCGCCCGCTGCGACGCCGCAGAAGAGTTCAGCTCCGGCGCAAGCCAAGCCGGCCGAAGGCGCGCGCATTCACCTGACCGGAATGCGCAAGGTGATCGCGCAACGCCTGGTCGAAAGCAAAGGACCGGTACCGCATTTCTATCTAAACATCGAAATCGATGCTGGCCCGCTGATGTCCGCGCGCGCGGAATTGAAAGCGGCGGGCGAGGGGAGCGACACGGCGAAGATCACGGTGAACGATTTCATTCTCAAAGCGGCAGTCGATGCAGCGGCCAAAGTGCCGAAGGTGAATGCGTCGTTCGATGAGGACGCGATCGTGCAATACCAGGACGTTGATCTCGCGATCGCGGTGGCGATCGAAGATGGGCTCGTCACGCCGGTGGTACGCGCGGCGCAGAACAAATCATTGCGCGAAATCAGCGAAGCGGTGAAGGACCTCGCGCACCGCGCGCGCAACAAACGGATGAAGCCGGAAGAGTTTCAGGGCGGCACGTTCACCGTCTCAAACCTCGGCGGCTACGGGATCGATTCGTTCTCTGCCATCATCAACCCGCCGCAGGGTTTCATTCTTGCGATCGGCGCGGTCTCGAAGCGCGCAGTGATCGATGATTGCGACAACATTACGGCCGGTCAGCGGATGCCGATCTGCATGAGCTGCGATCATCGCGTGATCGATGGCGCGCTCGGCGCGGAGTATCTGAAGGAGCTGCGGCGACTGCTCGAAAATCCGACGCTGCTCCTGATTTAGGACTCGTTAGGCCATGGAAACTCGGCCGAAGGAAAAGAGTTTCTCGATCCCATCCTTCGCCGCGTTATCGGCGCGCGGAATCATTCGTGATCAGCGAATGCGGCGACGCTGCATGCTGGCTTTGGTCGTCGGCGCGGTGGTGATGCTCGGTCTCGGCGCGACGTTGTTGCGCGAAATTCTGAATCCACGTGAGCATCCAGTTTGGTTTATCAGCTACTGGCTGGCGTGCGCCTGGCTGACGATCTCGATGCTCCTGCTCGCAGTCTTTGATCTTCTTCTCGTTCGAGCTCAGGCTCGCGCGGCGCGAAAGGATTTCGCACGGAAGTTAGTCCAAGGCGGAGGCGCAGACGGGTCTGCAACGCCGACGAAATGAATTCCGCGGGCTGGAAGACGCGTGAGGAAATGGAACGCGACGAAGAGCGCGTGCTGGCACCGTTCGCGCAGAAATCCGGCGAATCGCGCGGGCGCCAGTATCCGGAGCCGCAGCACGCGTTCCGGACAGAGTTTCAGCGTGACCGTGCGCGCATCATCCATTCGCGCGCGTTCCGCCGGCTTGAATACAAGACGCAGGTTTTCCTGAACGGCACCGGCGATCATCTGCGCACGCGGCTGACGCATACGATCGAAGTCGCTTCGATCAGTCGAACGATCGCGCGCGCGTCGTCTTTGAATGAAGATCTAGCCGAAGCCATCGCCCTCGCGCATGACCTCGGTCATCCGCCATTTGGACATTCAGGCGAGGAGATGCTGGCGGAATGCATGCAGCCGTCGGGCGGTTTTGAGCACAACGATCAGAGCTTGCGGGTGGTCGAGCTGCTGGAAAACATCTACCCCGAATTTCCCGGGCTTAATCTCACTGTCGAAGTGCGGGAGGGGATCCAGAAGCATCGAAAATCGGACGCTTACGGCACGCTGGAGGCGCAGATTGCGAACCTCGCCGACGAGATCACCTACTATAGCCACGATCTCGACGACGCGATCGACTTCGAGATTCTCGACGCTGCGCAATTAAAAGAAGTCGCGGTCTGGCAACACAGCGAAGCGCGCGTGCGCGAGCGTTATGCGACGATGCGCGAGCCGGAGCTGCACAAGCTGGTGATTCGCGACATCATCGATGTGGAAGTTCGCGACGTTGTCACTTCAAGCGCAGCGGCGATCAAAGCCTCGGGCGTGCAAACGAGTGCTGAGGTGCGACGCACCGATGAGCCGCTAATTCGCTATAGCGAGGAGCAATCGACTGCGAACAAGCAGTTGCGTCGCTTCCTCTACAAGAACGTCTACTACCATCCGCGCGTAGCGGAGGTGAATCAGCAAGCCTGCGAGATGTTGCGCGCTGTCTTCGCGTCGTATGTGGCGAACCCGGAGTCGTTAGGCGATGCTGCGACGCGGCGGATCGCAGGCGAGGGTCTGCCGCGGACGGTATGCGATTACATCGCTGGAATGACCGACCGCTACTTGATGGAAGAATACGAGCGAATCACTCGTTAGGCAGCAGCGTCGCCGGTCTCCTCCCGGAGGTATTCGACGACCATCTGGAGGCGGCGATCGATCGCGAGTTCCTCGAGCAACTTCTGTCGGCGCAGCGGGTCGGTCACGAAGGTCGCGGCCATGAGGTCGGCGAGCATCTCAGGATCGCTCAGGTCAGAGAGGTAGCGATCGACCTTCGCGGGGAACTGCCGGCCATCGCCTTTGAACTTTTCGTAAAAATCGAGGACGCGGGTGGCAAGCGCGTCGGCTCGCGCTGGCGGATCGGCGGGCTGGGAGGCAAGCGGCTCGAGTTCGGCGATCGGGAACGGCGTCTCTTGCACGAAGCCGGTGAAACGGACGCGTTGCATGCCTTGCAGGATGAGGTTGGAAGTTCCGTCGCCGCGTCCGACACAAGCGCGGATCAGTCCAACGGTCGCGACATGGAAGAAGTCGTTAGGCGCACGCCATTCAGGGCGCTGTGGTTTGACGAGCGCGACGCAGAACATGCGATCTCCCGCGAGTGCATGATCGAGCATCGCGCGGTAACGGGGTTCAAAGATATAGAGCGGCAGAAGGGCGTGCGGAAAGAGCAGGGCGCCGGGCAACGGCATAACCGGAACTGTCTCTGGCAGGGTGATCTCTTCGGCACGCATTGCTTTCAGGAAGATATACGCTCGCGGGTCGCGTGGAGATGGGATGACTTGCCTTACGAACGGAGCGGCGGCGTGTTCATCCTGCCGCAGCTCAGTTCACTACTGCGTCCGCGGCAGAGGACGCTTTGAAGGGAGGCGCGAGTGTCTTACTATACCGGCTCGTCGCCAGAATTGGCGGGCGGACTTTCCAACAATGCGCGCGCGCCGGCAGGAGATTAACACCCAGCTCCAGCAGATGATCGATTCATTCCTGCTCGGGCTGACGCTCTACGTTACCTACATCCTACGGGTGCACGCGACGGACTGGTTTGATCTCGAGCGCTCGATTGATGCCTTCAGTAATTACCACTGGCTGGTCGTGGTTGTAATGGCGTTTGGTCCGATCCTGCTCGACCTCCAGGGCTTCTACGAAGCGCCCTTGTCGAAGACGACTTGGCGATCCTTTCGTCAGGTGCTGCAGGCGATGTTGTATCTCAGCATCGTTGTCGGCGCGTGCGTGATCTTTCTTCGCCTCTCGCTGTCGAACCGCACCGTGCCCTTGCTCTTCATGGCGGCAGGCACGGCGGTGGTCTTGATTAAAGAGCGCATCGTCATCGGAAGAATTCGCAGGCGCGCGCAGCGCGGCGAATTGCGCGAGCGGGTGTTGCTCGCCGGTGCGCCACAGGATATCGCGACGCTCGAGCGGAGTTTCACGCGTGAGCAGGAATTGCTGATGGAGATCACGGATCGGATCGACATCGAGAAGCAGCCGATCTCGGATCTAATCGAAGCCTTGCACCGCGACTCCGTCGGTCGGGTGATCTTCGCGGCTGGTCACACTCAGCTGAACCGGGTCGAGCAGGCAATTGGTGCGTGCGAGATCGAAGGCGTGCCCGCGTGGCTGGTTGCGGATTTCATCCAGACATCAATCGCGAAGCCCGACTTCGATGTTTTCGCCGGACGGCCAATGCTGGTCTTTCGCTCAACGCCGGAGGTTTCGTGGGCGCTGCTCGTCAAACGCGTCATTGATTGGGTGGGCGCGTCCGTCGCGCTGGTCCTTCTTGCGCTTCCGATGTTAATCACGGCGCTCGCGATTCGCCTCACGTCGCAGGGATCCGCCATTTTCCGGCAGCAGCGCGCCGGGAAGCATGGCAAGCCGTTCACGATGTTTAAATTTCGCTCGATGTCCGACGACGCGGAACAGCGCCGTGCCGATCTGCTGCCGTTCAACCAGATGAGCGGGCCGGTATTCAAGGTGGAGAATGATCCCCGTGTGACGCGGCTTGGTCGCTGGTTACGCCGGACGAGCTTCGACGAGACGCCGCAGCTCTTAAACGTGCTCATGGGTAACATGAGTCTGGTCGGTCCGCGGCCGTTGCCGCTTTACGAAGTGGAGAAGTTTGAGAACACCGCGCAGCGTCGGCGACTGAGTGTGAAGCCAGGTCTGACGTGCTTGTGGCAGGTGCGCGGACGGAATGAAGTCCGTGATTTCCGGGATTGGGTGAAGCTGGATCTTGAATATATCGACCGCTGGTCGTTGGGTCTGGATTTCAAAATCCTCGTCCGGACGATCCCGACCGTGGTTTTCGGTCTCGGCGCGAAGTAGCCGCTAGCCCTGTTGCGGAGCGTAGCGTGCGAGCATTCGCTCAACGTACTTCGCGAGCAGATCGAATTCGACGTTCAACGAATCGCCCGCCGTGAGGGACTGAAGGTTCGTGTTTCGCTTTGTGTGCGGAATGATCCAGACGGCGAAACTTTGCGGCAGGACTTCAGCAATGGTGAGGCTGATGCCGTTTATCGCGACGGAGCCTTTATATGCGACGTAGTGCGCGAACTCGGCGGGGAGTTCGACCTCGAGTCGGTAGTCGGCGCCGTTCTCCTCAAATGAGACGAGGCGCAACGCGCAATCGATGTGGCCTTGCACGAAGTGACCGCCGACCCGTCCGTCCGCGGGCAACGAGCGCTCCAGGTTAACAGCCGTATCACGACGGAGGCTGCGCAGGTTTGTCCGTTCGAGCGTTTCCTCCAGCAGGTCGAAAACGAGTTGATCGCCGCGATGTGATTTC
>JALZAD010000322.1 GCA_030948555.1 Verrucomicrobiota bacterium
GCGCGATGCCGCCGAGCACTGCGAGCGCGGCGAAGACGAAGCGCATCGTGAGCGGCTCGTGCAGAAACAGAATGCCGCCGGCTGCGGCGATGACTGGGACGGTGAGTTGGACCGTCGCGGCATTGGCCGCGGCGAGGTGCGGCAGGACCATGTACCAGATGACGTAACCCAAACCGGAAGCGATCGCGCCAGACAGCAATGCGTAGATCACGCCCGTGATGTCGAGTCGCAGCGAAGAGGTCGACGCAACCGCGAGGACGAGGGCAAACGGCACCGCACGAATGAAGTTTCCCGTCGTCATCAAAGTCGGATCGCCGCCCCGTTTTCCGCGTAATGAGTAGACGCCCCACGCAACGCCGGCGCTCAGCATGAGAAGCGAACCGATCAGCGGCGGCGCAGAAATTCCGGGGAACACGAGCACAACCAAGCCGCAGAAGGCGACGCCCAACCCAACGAACTGCATGGCGTGCAGGCGTTCGCCGCGATAGCGACCCCAGAGAATCATTGTCGCCTGCACGGCTGCGAAGAGAAGCAGAGCGCCGGTGCCGGCCGACAGGGTGCGATAGGCAAACGAGAACGCCGCCGCGTAAACGAAGAGCGCGAGCGCAGACGGCCACGTTCCCGCTTTGCCTAACGACACCCTGCGAGTAAGCGCGATGCACCAGAGCGTCGCCGCGCCCGCGGCGATCCGGACCGCGGTGAAACTGGCCGCGTCGATCGATGTTTGCTTCAACGCAAAACGACAGAGGAGCGAGTTGGCCGCGAAGGCGATCATCGCGAGCAAAGTGAAAGAAACAACGGAAGCGCGTTTCAAAGCATTGCCTCAACGGACCGGTACGCGTAGGAGCGACACGAGCATGATGAAGAATCGAATCACACCGAAGATCACGCCTTTCCTCTGGTTTAACGACAACGCGCACGAGGCGGTCGAGTTCTATCTCTCCGTCTTCGAGAGCGGCCGGAACCTGAGCGCGACCGAATCCGGCGAGGACGGAGGCAACGCCATGACCGTGCGGTTCGAGTTGGAAGGCCAGCAGTTCATCGCGCTCAACGGCGGGCCGCATTACCAATTCAATGAAGCCGTCTCGTTCGTCATCAGCTGCGAGTCGCAGGAGGAAATTGACTACTTCTGGGACAAGCTAGTGGCGGGCGGCGAGCCAAGTCGATGCGGTTGGCTGAAGGATAAATTCGGGCTCTCCTGGCAGGTCGTGCCGTCCATGCTCGGCGATGTGTTGGGCGGCGACGACGAGCCGTCGGAGCGCGCGCTGGCTGCAATGCTCCAGATGAACAAACTCATTATCGCTGATCTCCAGCGCGCCTACGACGGCAGCTAGCTCTCGTTAGGCTGGGCGTCGGCTCGTCTTGTAGATGCGCAAACCGCGCGCTCCATAATTCTGCAAAGCCGCCGGGTGATCGTGCGAGCAGGTGTGAACCCAGACGCGCGCTGCGTTCGATTCCCACGCCGTCTCCAGAGCGCTCGTCAGAAGCGCACCACCGAGCCCACGGCCGATGAACTGCGGCAACAAACCGAAATACGCGATCTCCACCTCATCACGTTCGCGGTGCAGTTCGAAGTAGCCCGCGATGTCGCCGTCGTATTCGCCGAGAACCGTCCGCAGCGCATCGGTGCCGATGTAGGCCTGCCAGCGTTCGTCGCTCCAGCGCCGCTTGTCGTTCCACGCCCACGGCTGACCGACGCTTAGGTACATCGCGCGATTGAGCCGCCAATCACGCTCCGTCACTTCGCGCACGCGGAACAAAGGATCCTCCGAACGCTTCGGCCGAAGCTCGGCCGACGAAGTCATCTCGAGGTAAGTCGTGACGACCGCGGGCGACTCAGTGGCGTTGTCCATCAGCCCGTGCCTTCTCGAATTCCTCAGGCGAAAGCCCTTCGATCGTCGCGACGTTGAAGCGCTGCTTCAGGTATTCCTGAAAGGAGATCCACTCCCCGTCATACTCGACCGTTCGCGAGTTCGCGCACAACGTCGCGACCGGCTCCAGTTTCGAAATCCGCCGCAGAAGATCAAGCACCACCGCTGCGCTGAGCGCACTGCCGGCGAAGAGCACGAGCAACAAGCGCGTCCGCCGGCCAGTGTGTTGCGTGAGATCGCGCTGGCGAAGCCAGAGGAGCCGATGCTCCTCGTCCGCCATCAGACGCAGAACGCCGCGCGCCTTATCCATCAATGCTTTGCCGCGGTCGCTGTTGACCAACGAGAGCGCGACGTCGTGTTCACCGCGCCGCTCATGATCAATTGTCTCCGCGAGAATGTTCAACCTCTCGCGCACGAGCGGCGTTGCTTCGTCGAGCCGTTGCTGCTGCGAGGCGTTGTCGCGCGTCAGATTGCGCAGATCGGTAATCTGATGCCCGACTCGCTCCCGCGCCGCGTCGTACGGCTCCAGGTAAACGGCGCGCTGCGTAAGCAGAGATCCGCGCTGACCGGTTTCGGCGTCGAGCAGGCTGTTGAGCAAAGCTCCCACCGCGCCTTCCACCTCGAGAGTGTGCGTGACCCAGCGGAACGATTTCTTTACCTCGGCTTCAGACCGATGCGCGAGGACGGCGGGAGTCGCAATGAGCAGGATCGGCACAAGCAGGCCGATGCCGATCAATGTCTTGGTCGATTTCGAGAAGTGCTGCGGAACCATCGTGCGTTGATGTATTCGCGCGCTCGCAGACCGACAAGCCTGAAGCCGCCGCGCGTCATCGCCGCAGGATCGGAACGACTTCGGTTTGAATCGGCTGCCCGGTGACTTCGATGTCGTTCTCGCGCACGTAGACATTAATCTCCGAGCGGACACCGAATTTGCCCGGCAGATAAATGCCCGGCTCGATCGAGAAACAAACGCCCGGGGTGATGCGCCGCGAATCACGCGTTTCGAAGTTGTCGATGTTCACCCCGTTGCCGTGCACCTCTTCGCCGATCGAGTGACCGGTGCGATGCGTGAAGTATTCGCCGTAACCAGCGCGCGTGATCACGCCGCGCGACACGTCGTCCACATCGGCGCCGCGGATCGTCTTTCCTTCGCCCACGTTCTTGCGCACGAACTCCACCGCCGCGTCGCGCGCGTCGCGAACGCTGTTGAAGATCTTCGTGTATTCCTCCGGCACCGTTTCGCCGACAAAGCCGGTCCAGGTTTGATCCGTGAAGACGGCATGCGGCTGACGAAGTTTCGACGCGAGATCGAGGAGCACGAAATCGCCGCGCTTGATCGGCGCCGTCTTCTCCTTCGTTGGGACGTAATGCGGATTCGCGGTGTTCGCGTTGACGGAGACGATGGCGTCCGCGTGTTCGCTGCCCATGCCTTCTTCCTGCCAGCGGTGGAGGATGAATTGCTCGATGTCGTACTCGGTGGTCGGCTCGTTCGCGTCGATGCGGCGCGCGATCTCGCCGAACGCGTCACCGAAGACGCGGTGCATTTTATCCGAAGCTTCGATGTGCATCTGCAACTGCTCCGGCGACCAGACCGCCTCGAAGCGTTGCACCAGCTCCGCGCTCGTGACCACTTCCGCGCCTAACGAGCGGATCAGCTCGATCGTTCCGGCGTCCACCCGCGACATGTAGGGCACGTCGTTCATCGGCGAATACTGCATCGCGATGCGCGGCTTTTTGCTCGTCCCATTCAGCATTTCAGCGAGCCGGGCGTGCTGTTCCTTCCAGCTGCTGTATTCGACGCGCTTGCCCGGCAACGGATCGAGCTTCGCCGCCTCGATCCGGTGCACCAGCTTCGTGCATTCGCCGTTTGCCGGAATGAAGTAGAACCAGCGGCGTGAGCCGACCGCGTGCTCGTCCAGCTTCAGAATGCGAAGGGCGAGGGGATCGCTGCCACGGAAATCATAGAACAACCAGCCATCGAGTTTTGCTTCGCGTAACGCCTGCTGGATTTCCGGGATGCGTTCGGCGGGAGATTGCTCGGCGCGCATTCCGTTGGCGAAAAATAAAGCTGCGACAGTAAGCACAGAAAAGGTCCGCATCGTCATTGCCGCGCGAGGCTAGTGACTCACTGCGCGCTTAGCAATTCGATGCTGTCGCCGGTTCGAATGATGCCTTCATTCACCACGTCGCCATACACGCCAGCCGTGCCGCCGTGTCGTTGCGCGACGGTCTTAAGCAGCGCTGGTGAAGCAGCGGTCGAGTCCGGATGAAGATTGATCATCACGCAGCGCGCATCCCACTTCGCGACGGCAACGACGACGTCGCGACCGATGCGCAATTGCCGGCCAACGAAGTCGTTTTCCGCGAACGGAGAGCCGGATAGATCCGCGTAGATGTTCGCGCGGAAACGTCGCTTCTCCGGCGGAATGCCGGCTTCCGCCGCGAGCGCTTGCACGGTGTTCAGGCTGATCAGTGAAACCGGAAACGCGTCCGCCAGCGCGCGCTCCGATTGCATCAGCGAGAGCTCGTGGCGCGCGTCAACGCTGGCGCGCAAGCTTTCGATCAATCGTGGATCGTCGATCGCGAGCGTCTCGCCGGATGGCATCTCGACTTGGAGCGACGATTCGTTGGGCGCGAGACGAGGCTTGTAGCGCAGCATCTCCTTCTGCTGACGCGCGGTGAAGTAGGGGAAGTCCGTTGGTGCCGCAGAGCTACGAAAGGCAAACAGCCGGTCACCCGCGAAGCCGCCAAACCCAACGAAGATCTCACGCAGCTCTTCGCCGCGCATGCTCTTCACCGGATAACGCCAGAGGCTCTCGACTGTGCCGACGTTCATCGGCGCGCTGCGCGTCGTCTCCGCAACTTGGCCGTGAGCGTCTCGATCGCGCGCAGCGTCTGCGGACTAATGTGATGCTCCATGCCCTCGACATCGTGCTCGATGACGCGTTGTTCGACACCGAGCAGTTGGAGAAATTCGGTCAGTAGTTCATGCCGGCGCGCGATGTTGCGCGCCAACGTTTCGCCCGCCGTCGTGAGCACCAGGCCACGGTACTTTTCGTACTTTAGCAGGCCGTCGGAATCGAGCCGCTGGACCATGTTGGTCACGCTCGCCTGCGAGATTTTCAGGCTGGTCGCAATGTCGACCACGCGCGCGTAACCCTTCGAATTAATCAGCTCGAGGATGCGCTCGAGATAATCCTCCGCCGCGGTTGAGCTGCGCGTTAAACCGTTCCTCCGGGCCACGGCAGATAAGTAGGCCAGCGCGCGAGCCTGGGTCAATCGATTAAAGTTTTGCGATTGACAATTTCATAGCTGAACGGAAAGAACTTAGGCATGCCTAACTTTGTCGATTCTGATCCAGTGCACAGCGCGGCTGGATTTCGGTCGACCCCGCCGATGGCGAGCCTGCCCGAGGTCCACCGCAGTTTGCTCGTGCCGGCTTCCGCGGGATTTCTCCGCAAGTTGCTCGCCTTCGCCGGGCCGGGATTCCTCGTCGCCGTCGGCTACATGGACCCGGGCAACTGGGCCACCGATCTGGCCGGCGGCTCAAAGTACAACTACACGCTGCTCTCCGTCATCATGATCTCGAATCTGATGGCGATCGTGCTCCAGGCGCTCTCTTTGAAGCTCGGCATCGTAACCGGCCGCGACCTCGCGCAAGCCTGTCGCGACCACTACAGCCGACCGGTTTCGTTCGCCCTTTGGGCGGTCTGCGAGCTGGCCATCGCGGCCTGCGATTTAGCCGAGATCATCGGCTCGGCGGTTGCCCTCCAGCTGCTCTTTGGAATCCCGATGCTCGTCGGCGTCTGCATCACCGCGCTCGATGTCCTCGTCGTGCTCTTCCTGCAGAACAAAGGCTTCCGCTACATCGAAGCGCTCGTCATCACCCTGATCGCGGTCATCGGCGGTTGCTTTGCCTGGGAGGTGTTTGCCTCACGGCCGGACTTGTTAGGCATCGCGAAGGGCTTCGTTCCATCCGCGCAAATCATTCGCGATCCGGGCATGCTTTACATCGCCATCGGCATCCTCGGCGCCACCGTCATGCCGCATAATCTTTATCTGCACTCGTCCATCGTGCAGACGCGGAAGTACGAGCTGAACGCGGCCGGGAAGAACGAAGCGATCAAGTTCGCCACGATCGATTCAACCCTCGCGCTGATGTTCGCGCTCTTCATCAACGCTGCCATCTTGATCGTGGCGGCGGCGACCTTCTACACGCGCGGACGCAACGACGTCGCCGAGATCCAGGACGCGTATCGATTGCTCACGCCGATGCTGGGCGTGGGCGGCGCCAGCACAGTCTTCGCCCTCGCCTTGCTCGCTTCCGGCCAGAATTCGACGTTAACCGGGACGCTCGCGGGGCAGATCGTGATGGAAGGGTTCCTCAACATCCGAATCCGGCCGTGGCTGCGGCGGCTGATCACGCGCGGCATCGCGATTGTGCCGGCGGTAATTGTGCTCGCGATTTACGGCGAGAAAGGCACGACCGATCTGCTCGTCCTCAGCCAGGTGGTGCTCAGTCTGCAACTGAGCTTCGCGGTCTTCCCACTGGTCGTTTTCACTAGCGACAAAGCGAAGATGGGCGAGTTCGCAAACCGCGCCGGCATGAAGTTGATCGCGTGGATAATTGCGATTGTGATCGCCGGGTTGAATGGGTGGCTGCTCGTGCAGACGGCGCGGCAATGGTTCGGTTAAAATTGCGCGGCGATGTATAAGCGAATCCTCATCCCGGTCGAGAATCGCGCGAGCGATCAAACCATCCTGCGCCACATCCGTGGCCTTGCGCAGCTGGCGAAGTCGGAGCTGTTGCTCGTGCATGTGGCCGATGGTTGGGCGGCGCGAAATTTTGAGCATCTCAAGCTCCAGGAAAGTGAGGAGATTCGCAGCGATCGCGAGTATCTGCAGACGCTGGAGAACGAACTGCGAGCCGAAGGTTTCGAGGCGAGTTCTGTGCTCGCGATGGGTGATCCGGCGGCGGAGATCATCAAGCTCGCGCAGACCAGCGGCGCGGATTTAATCGCGATGGCGACGCACGGGCATCGCTTCATCGCGGACGTGCTTTACGGCAGCACCGCAGACAAGGTGCGGCATCAAGTCGACGTGCCGGTCTTGCTCCTAAAGGTGAAGGATCAGGCGCCGTCGTAACCACTCGTTAGGCAACGGGGTTCCTCGACTTCGCTTGCGATGCCGGTAAGTGAATCGTGTGAAGGCGCTCTTCCTCACGAACGAATATCCCCTGCACGTTTACGGCGGGGCGGGCGTGCACGTCGACTATCTCTCGCGCGAGCTGGCCCGGTTGATGCCGATGGAGGTGCGCTGTTTCGGTGAACAGGATTCGAGCGAAGGAAATCTGCGCGTGCGCGGATTCGAGCTCGATGCGAGCGACTACACCTGCCCGAAGCCGTTGCGCTCCGTCTTCGGCGCGGTCCAGCGCTGCACCGATTTCAACACGGCCAACATCGATGCCGACCTCGTGCATTGTCACACCTGGTACAGTCATTTCGGGGGCATCCTCGCGAAGCTGAACTACGGGATTCCGCTCGTCATCACGGTGCATTCGCTTGAGCCGTTGCGGCCGTGGAAACGCGAGCAACTCGGCGGCGGTTACGACTTCACCGTTTGGCTGGAGAAGACGGCGCTCGAGATGGCCGATGCGGTCATCGCCGTTTCGCACGAAACAAAGCGCGATGTGGAGCGGCTATTTGAGATCAACCCCGAGCGGTTGCACGTCATCTACAACGGCATCGACCTCGACGAGTATCGCAAAGTGCAAACGACCGCTGCCCTCGAGCGCTACGGCATCGATCCGGCGAAACCGTTCGTCTTGTTTGTCGGGCGGATCACTCGACAGAAGGGAATCGTTCATCTCGTCCACGCGATCGAGCACATGGCGGACGGTTTTCAGGTCGTGCTCTGCGCGGGTGCTCCGGATACGCCGGAGATCGAGCGCGAAATGATAGAGGCGGTGAACCGCGCCAAGGAGCGACACAGCGACGTCATCTGGATTCGTGAGATGGTCGATAAGCCGACCGTGATCGAGCTCTACTCGCGGGCCGCGGTGTTTTGCTGCCCGTCCGTCTACGAGCCGTTCGGCATCATCAATCTCGAGGCGATGGCGTGCGAGACAGCGGTCGTGGCGAGCGCGGTCGGCGGAATCAAGGAGGTAGTGGTCGATGGCGTGACCGGTTTCCTTGTGCCGCTCGAGCTGACGAGCGGCGCGTTCGATCCGCAGGCCGCGGAGCGGTTCGCGCGGGATCTCGCGCAACGGATCAACGAATTGATGGCGAACAAAGAACTGCGCGAGCGCTTTGGGCGCGCGGGACGGATTCGCGCGGAGGAGAAGTTCAGCTGGAGCGCAATCGCGGCGCAAACCCAAAAGCTTTACGCCTCCGTTTTGGGTGGCAGCTCTCGCGCGCTGTCTTCCTGAGTCGCGCCGACGGCGAAGGATCTCACGCTAACCTGAGTAGCGAATGCATCTGGGAAGCGCTGGGCTGCGCAGTGCGTGTGTGCATTTGCGGCATCAGCAGCGTTGCGGTGAGATCCTTCGCCGTCTGGCGGCTCAGGATGACAGGCAGAGGAAAGGTGTCAGGGTAGCCGCGACGCATGTTTGTTGATCGCATTAGAGTTTTTGCCCAGGCCGGGAATGGCGGCCGAGGGTCAGTGAGTTTCCGGCGCGAGAAGTTCGTGCCGAAAGGCGGGCCCGACGGCGGCGATGGCGGGAGGGGCGGGGACATCATCCTGCGGGCCGATGTTCACACCGACAATCTCGCCAACCTTTTCTACGAGCCGATCATCAAGTCGAAATCCGGCGGTCACGGCATGGGCAAGAAAATGCACGGCCGCGGCGCGGAAAATAAGCTCGTGAACGTGCCGATCGGCACCGTCATTTCGCGCACCGAAGCTCCACCGCCGAAGGTCGATCCTGAGGACGAAGTGCCTGCGGAAGCGGACTCCGAGCCGGCGGTTCCGTTTGTCGCAGCGGTCGAACAGATCGCTGACCTCACGCACGACGGGCAGGAGTTCGTCCTTTGTGCCGGTGGCAAAGGCGGGAAGGGAAACGTGCACTTCAAGAGCTCGCGGAATCGCGCGCCGATCCAGTACACGGATGGCGAGGAAGGCGAGCAAGGTTACTTCCTATTGGAGCTGCGCACGATCGCCGATGCCGCGCTTGTCGGTTATCCGAACGCCGGGAAATCAACCTTGCTCGGTAAGATCTCCGCGGCGCATCCGAAGGTTGCAGCTTATCCCTTCACCACCCTGCGGCCGCACATCGGCGTGGTGGAACTGGATGATTATCGCCGCGTCACGATCGCGGACATTCCAGGTCTGATCGAAGGGGCGCATCGCAACGTCGGGCTCGGCCACGATTTCCTACGGCACATCACGCGCTGTCGTTATCTGCTCTTCGTGGTCGACATCGCGGGCAGCGAAGGGCGGCATCCGATTGCCGATCTGCAGAGTCTTCGCCGCGAGATCGACCTCTATGAGCCGCAGCTTTCGAAGCGGCCGTGGTGTGTCGTTGCGAACAAGATGGATCTCGGCGAGTCGACTGAGAACCTCGACGCCTTGCGCCTACGATTTCCGGACGTGCAGGTGATTGCGATCTCCGCCGCGGAGGGCAAAGGCCTCGACGAATTGAAGCAGCATCTCGCGAGCTGTCTTGTGACCGAGCCTGAGCACGAACAGCCTCCCGCGAGCGAGACAAACACGGACGATGTGCGAGTTTCGAATATCAGTTAGACAAGCAGCGCGAGGTCGGGAAGGGTCAGCCGCTTTATGTCAGAACGCGTCGTAGCGAGCTACTGCACCACGTTTCTGAAACGGGAGATGTTGCACATCTACCGCCAGGTCACGTCGCTCCAGAGCTATCGCACCTTTGTCATGACAAAGGCGCTGCAGAATACCCAGCTCTTTCCCTGCGACGATATCGAGTTGATCCCGAAGCCGCGCAGCAATCCGATTCGCCACGGTTACCTGAAGTACATCGCGCGCCGGCCGCCGATCGTTTACCGCGGCGAATTCCAGATGTTGTCCAGCTTGCTCGAGCGTCGCGGCGCGGATCTGATGCACATCTATTTCGGCCATACCGGCGTGCACCTGATGCCGTTCATCGAGCGGTGGGGTAAACCGTGCGTCGTCTCATTTCATGGCGCGGACGTCGCGAACAAAACCGACATCCGTGATTACACCGCGAAGTTGCAGGAGCTTTTCAGCGCGGTGCCGCTCGTGCTCGCGCGCTGCCAATCATTAGCCGATCGGCTGGTCGATCTTGGTTGCCGGCCGGATCGCATCCGCATCAGCCGGACTGGTCTGCCGCTGAAAGAATTCCCCTACGTCCGTCGCGCCGTGCCGAGTGATGGCCGCTGGCGTTTCCTGCAGGCGTGCCGCTTGATTCCGAAGAAGGGCGTTGCGACCACCCTCTGCGCGTTTGCGATTTTCCAGAAGGATTTCCCCAACGCGGAGCTGGTCATCGCGGGGAAGGGACCGCTGCAGGCGCACCTCGAAGCACTCGCGGAAGAACTCGGCATCGCATCGAAGGTCCATTTCCGTGGATTCCTTTCGCAGCCGGAGCTGCGCGATCTCTACGCCACGTCACATCTCTTCATTCACCCGAGCGAAACGCCGCCGGATCAGAACCAGGAAGGGATCCCGAACTCCGTCCTCGAAGCGATGGCCACCGGCCTCGCCGTTCTCGGAACGCGGCACGGTGGAATTCCCGAGGCGGTGGAGCACGGTCGACATGGATTGCTGGTCGAAGAGCGCGACTTCGAAGCGCTGGCCAACGCGATGAAGGGCATTGTGCGCTCGCCGAACGCCTTTCGCGAGATGGGTGTGCTCGGCAGCGAAGCAGTCCACGCGAACTTCGAGCAGGGCGCGCAGATTCGGCAACTCGAGCGTTTCTACGACGAAGCGGTCGCGCTCGGTGAAGCCCGCGCCGCAGTCATGGCGGACGAGACAGTCAGCGTCGACAGCCTCCCGCAGCACGCTTCGGCGAAGTAAATCGACTCGTTAGGCGGGGAGCGCAAATCGCGCAAAATAGTCCCTTGTCATCCCAACAAAAAAGGCTTTGGTAAGCGCGCCAGCGCCCCTCAGGTGATCTTCGCATCGCCGCCCTCCGCAGGGAACACCGGGTCGCTCGCTACTAACCTAACGATGAGGTTCCGTTTTCTTTTAATCCTGAGTCTCGCAGTCGCCTTCATCGCGACGATCGGTGCGCCGGTCTTCGCGCAGGAGACGGCGCATGGTGCGAAGCACGAAGGGGCTCAGCAAACCGGCACGCAGCCGGCGGAAGAGCACGAAGCGGTGCCACTCAAGCCGGCGGTCCTGTTTCGCATCGGCGGCTTTACGATCACGAACTCGATGCTCGTAACCTGGATCGTCGCGCTCGGCATCATCCTTGCCGCCCAAGCCGCGACCCGAAATCTCAAGGCCGTTCCGAGCGGCGCGCAGAACTTCTGGGAGTGGATGGTCGAGAGCCTCTACGGATTTCTCGAGGGAGTGATCGGCAGCGAATTGGTGAAGAAGACATTCTGGTTTTTCGCCACCATCTTCATCTTCATTCTATTTCTGAACTGGTTCGGTTTGATTCCCGGCGTAGGAACGATCGGCTGGGGACATCATGCCGCGAACGGCGTCTTCCATGTTGATCGTCCGCTGCTCCGCGGCGCGAACGCCGACCTCAATCTGACCCTCGCGATGGCCTGCGTGTTCTTCGTTCTCTGGGCGATCTGGGCCGTGCAGGCAAACGGTCCCGGCGGCGTGATCAAGCATCTCTTCGGACCGAAGGGCAACCCTACCGGGTTCATGCTCATCCCGATGATCGTGATCTTTTTCCTCGTAGGTCTACTCGAGGTCGTCTCGATTTTGTTCCGCCCGATTTCCCTCAGCTTCCGGCTTTTCGGCAACGTCTACGCCGGTGAAAACATGCTCGAAGCCATGTCGAACATTGTCCCGTCGCTCGGCTGGCTAATTCCCATTCCGTTCTACTTCATGGAGCTGCTCGTCGGGATCGTGCAGGCGCTCGTCTTCATGCTACTCACCGCTGTCTTCGTCTTACTTATCGCGCAACACGAACCGGGACACGGCGAAGCGCATCACTAGATTTCGGCGGTATGGCCGTGGGTCCCGCGGAGCCGCTGAGAAACAACACCAACACATATGATACTACCACTACTTGCAGAGATGACCGGCAGCATTCACATCGGTCTGGCCGCACTCGGCGCCGCCATTGGCGTCGGCCTGATCGGCATGGGCGCCGCTTCCGCAGTCGGGCGGAATCCGGGCGCTGCGACCCCGATTCTCGTCCAGGCGATTCTCGCGATTGCGTTCGCGGAAGCGATCGTGTTCTACGCACTCTTCCTCGCTCCGAAGTAATCTGATCAGGCGCGGAGCAAGTCTCCGCGCCTGATCTCCTTTTCGTATGATGCACTTATTCTTAGCTGCCGATTTCGCCGCCATGGCTCGCGATACCGGAGAGACCTTCGGTTTCGACGTGCGCGTATTCTTCTCCCAGGTCATCAGCTTCGTGATCGTCGCGTTGCTTTTGCGGAAGTTCGCCTACAAGCCGGTGCTGGCGATTCTCGAGCAACGCCGGCAGCAGATCGCTGAAGCACAACTTAACTCCGAGAAGATCAAGCAGCAGCTCGCCGAAGCGGAGCAGCGTTATGCGGAGATCCTCACCAAGGCGAATGGCCAGGCGCAGAAGATGATCGACGAAGCGCGTGATAGCGCCTCGCATGTCGCCGAGCGGAAGCAGCAGGAAGCTGTCGCGGCCGCGGAGCAGATCATCGCCAAGGCGCACGAAGCCGCCGCGCTCGAACACGAACGGACCATGGCGCAGTTGAAGCGCGAGGTCGGCCGTCTTGTTGTTGATACAACCGCTAAGGTCACGGGCAAAGTTTTGACGGGCGAAGACCAGCGCCGCTTGCAGGAAGAAGCGGCGCGCCAGATCGCCTAACGAATCGATGAACAAGGAAGTTCGCCAGCTCTCGCGCCAGTTGCTGCGGTCCAGCTTTACCGATGGACAGCTCGACAACGGCCGCGTTATGCAGCTGGTGAAACACTTAATCGAGAAGAAGCCGCGCAACTACCTCGCCGTTCTTAATAACTATAAGCGGCTCCTGCGGCTCGAAGTTGAAAAACGCACCGCGACAATCGAAACGGCGAGCGACCTCGCGCCGGAAGCCGGTCGGGAAATTGTCGAAAACCTAAAGCGCCGTTACGGCATGGACCTAACGACCAACTTCGTCGTCAATCCGGAGCTGCTCGGCGGCATGCGCATCCGCGTTGGCAGCGACGTTTGGGACAGCAGCGTGCGCAACCGCCTGAACCGACTCGCCCAATCCCTTTAACTAACCCTACCTATGAGCACCATCCTGGAAGACATCGAAGAGCAGATCGCGGGGCTGAAGACCTCGACGACCAAGAGCAACGTCGGCACCGTCCGTGACACTGGCGACGGCGTCGCGCGCATCGAAGGATTGAGCGACGTGATGTTGAACGAGATGATCGAGTTCTCGAGCGGCGTCGTTGGTCTCGCGCTCAACCTCGAAGAGACCGAAGTCGGCGCGATTCTGCTCGGCGACAACGTTGCCGTCAAAGAAGGCGATGAAGCGCGCACGACCGGCAAACTGCTTTCGGTTCCGGTTGGCAAAGCGCTGCTCGGTCGCGTGGTGAACACGCTTGGTCAGCCGCTCGACGGCAAAGGAGCAATCCGTTCCGAAGAGACTTACCCGGTCGAGAAAATCGCGCCGGGCGTGATCAAGCGTAAGAGCGTTAATCAGCCGGTGCAGACCGGCATCATGGCGATCGACGCGATGATTCCGATCGGCCGCGGACAGCGCGAGTTGATCATCGGCGACCGCGCGACGGGTAAGACGGCAGTCGCGCTCGACACGATCATCAGCCAGGCGCGTTTGAACAAGGCCGGCGAAGAAGGCCGCATCAAAGACTTCCGTCCACTCTACTGCATCTACGTCGCCATCGGACAGAAGAACTCGAACGTCGCCCGTGCTGTCGCCGTGCTCGAGCAGGCCGGCGCAATGCCGTACACGACGATCATCTCCGCGCCAGCTTCTGACACCGCGACGAACCAGTACCTCGCACCATTCGCGGGTGCTGCGATGGGCGAGTGGTTCATGGACAACGGCATGGATGCGCTCATTATCTATGACGATCTTTCGAAGCACGCGGTGGCGTATCGTCAGGTCTCGTTAGTCTTGAAGCGCCCCTCGGGCCGCGAAGCTTATCCTGGCGATGTCTTCTATCTCCACTCGCGGTTGCTCGAACGCAGCGCGCGCGTGACGGAGGAAGCAGGCGGCGGTTCGTTGACCGCGCTGCCAATCATTGAGACCCAGGCTGGCGACGTTTCGGCTTACATTCCGACCAACGTGATCTCAATCACGGATGGCCAGATCTACCTCGAGACGGACTTGTTCTACCAGGGTGTTCGCCCGGCTATTTCGGTCGGTCTCTCGGTTAGCCGCGTAGGTTCCGCAGCGCAGATCAAGGCGATCAAACAAGTCGCGGGTAAGATCAAGCTAGACCTCGCTCAGTTCCGCGAGCTCGCGGCTTTCGCGCAGTTTGGGTCCGACCTGGATGCCGCAACAAAAGCTCGCCTCGATCGCGGTTCGCGCATCGTCGAGCTCTTTAAGCAGACCCAGTACAACCCTATTCCCGTCGAAGAACAGGTCGCGGTTCTCTGGGCGATGCAGAACGGCTACCTCGATAGTGTGCCGGTCGAGAAGGTGAAGCAGTTCCAGATCAAGCTGCAGGATTATCTGCGCATGCGGAAGGAAAGCATCCTCACCTCGATCGTGAACAAGAAGGCGATCGACAAAGACGTGGAAACCGAGCTCGCTGCCGCGCTCGACGAGTTCAAGGCGACGAACCCGGTCTAACAAGTAGTGGCCAGCACGCAAGACATCCGGCGGCGGATCAAATCGATCCGCAATATTGGGCAGCTGACGAAGGCGATGCAGATGGTCGCCGCGTCGAAGATGCGCAAGGCACAGCAGCATGCGCTGGCTGGGCGCCCTTACGCCACATTGATGAATCGCGTGCTCGTTTCGTTGCAGAAGCGGACCGACCCGAAACTTCACCCGTTGCTCCAGGTGCGCGAGGTGAAGCGCGAGCTCGTGATCGTGATCAGCAGCGACAAAGGACTCGCGGGCGCGCTCAACACGAACCTGCTGCGCGAGGCTGCGAACTTTGACGCCGCGAAGACCGACTACGTTGTGGTTGGCCGGAAGGCGCGCACCTTCCTGGCGCGCACTCGCCGCGAAATCGTGGCCGATTTCGAGCTGCGCGATGCGCCGACGTTTCCTGAGACGAAGCCGATCGCGCAATTCGCGACCGAGCGTTTCCTGAGCGGCGAAGTCGATCGCGTCTCGGTGCTCTACACGCACTTTCTGAACACGATTAACCAAAAGCCCGTCGTGCAGACGATTTTCCCGATCTCGGACTTCGACGTGATGGGCGCGGAAGGCCAGCCGACGAACGAGACTTCAGCGACCGACCCGATGGGCGGCTACTTGTTCGAGCCCACGCCGGAAGCAGTGCTCGACGTGATCCTGCCCTACTACGTGCAGTACGAAGTTTTCCAGATGATCCTCGACGCGCGTGCCTCGGAGCACAGTGCGCGCATGGTCGCGATGAAGAACGCGACCGACAACGCGAAGCAGCTAATCAAAGACCTGACACTCGAGTACAACAAGATGCGCCAGGCGAGCATCACCACCGAGTTGCTCGAAATCGCCACTGCGCAGATGGCGCTCGGTAGTTAATTCACTTTTATGAACACAGGAAGAATCGCTCAAGTCATCGGCCCCGTGGTCGACGTCGAGTTCAAGAACACGAGTGAACTCCCGCGCATCTACAACGCGCTCGAAATCGACTACGAGGTCAACGGCAACCCGACCAAGCTGACCCTCGAAGTACAGCAACACCTCGGTGAAAATTGGGTGCGCTCGATCGCCATGTCTTCGACCGAAGGCCTGAAGCGCGGGATGAACGTGAACGACATGGGAGGTCCGATCTCCGTGCCGGTGGGCGAGGGTACACTCGGCCGCGTGTTCAACGTCACGGGCGACCCGGTCGACGGCCGCGGACCGGTCCAGTTCACGAAGCGCTATCCGATTCACCGCAAGGCTCCCGAACTAACGGAGCAGGACACCGGCTCGACGATTCTCGAGACGGGGATCAAGGTCATCGACCTGATCTGTCCGTTCACCAAGGGCGGCAAAGTTGGCGCGTTCGGCGGCGCGGGCGTCGGTAAGACGGTCGTCATTCTTGAGCTGATCAACAACATTGCGAAGGGCCACGGCGGCTTCTCAGTCTTCGCCGGAGTCGGCGAGCGCACGCGTGAAGGCAACGACCTTTACACGGAGATGAGCGAGGCCGGTGTCATTGACCAGAAGGATCTGAGCAAGTCGAAGGTTGCGCTCGTTTACGGCCAGATGAACGAGCCTCCGGGCGCTCGTCTCCGGGTCGCGCTCTCCGCTTTGGCGATGACGGAGTATTTTCGAGACGAACGTAACCAGGACGTCTTGTTGTTCATCGACAACATCTTTCGTTTTTCGCAAGCCGGCTCGGAAGTGTCGGCGCTGCTCGGCCGCACGCCATCAGCGGTCGGTTATCAGCCGACGCTTGCCGCAGAAATGGGCGACCTCCAGGAGCGCATCACTTCGACGAAGAAAGGCTCGATCACCTCCGTGCAAGCGGTCTACGTCCCGGCGGACGATCTCACCGATCCGGCGCCGGCGAACACTTTCGCGCATTTGGATTCGACCATCGTGCTCGAGCGCTCGATCGCCGAGCTCGGGATTTATCCAGCGGTCGATCCGCTCGCTTCCACTTCGAAAGCGCTCGCCCCTGATGTCGTCGGCGAGGAGCATTACAATGTCGCGCGCGGCGTGCAAAAAGTGCTCCAGCGTTACAAGGATTTGCAGGACATCATCGCCATTCTCGGAATGGATGAGTTGAGTCCGGAGGACAAATTGTCGGTTCTGCGCGCGCGCAAAATCCAGCGATTCCTCAGCCAGCCGTTCGCGGTCGCGGAAGTCTTCACCGGTACCAAGGGAGAATAT
>JALZAD010000362.1 GCA_030948555.1 Verrucomicrobiota bacterium
GGCTTGAACAGCATCGTATCGAGCAGGCTGAAGATCGCGGTATTGGCGCCAATGCCGAACGCGAGCATGCTCACCGCGGCAAAGGTGAATCCGCGCGCCTTCAGAATTGGCGCAAAGCAAACCGGAAGTCATGGAGCATACCGGTCTAATGCCGCGCGCGCGCGGCTTGGATTCAACTAAAGCTCTTCGGTTGCGAGGATTCGTTCGATCGATTTGTGCAATGGATCGAGATCGACCTCGATCACCTTCCAAAGCTCCTCATCCTCCACATCCGCATAGCCATGAACCAGGATGTTTCGCATCGCGATGATGCTTCTCCATGGCACCTCCGGATACTTCTCGCGCAGCGAATCGGTCATCTTCGACGCAGCCTCGCCCATCACTTCGATGTGACGAAGACACCAGACGCGCACGAGTTCATCCGCATCGAAGCGCTCGCGTCCCTCCCCTGTATAGCGGCGGATCGCCGCGATCGCATCGACCATGTCCTGCAGCCGTTCGCGCGTCGCGCGTGGCTTCATACCGACACCAAATCGGCTTCAACCGCGCGCAAGAATCGCGGCTTCACACCGCGCTCGTTCACCACATCGACAGGACAGGAGAGAAGGTCCTGAAGTGCCACGGCAAGACTCGCGCGATCGAGCAGGCTCCGTCCGCGTTCCATCTTCACGAGAAAGTCGATATCGCTCGTCGCGCTCTGCCCGCCGCGCGCGATCGAGCCGAACAGCCGCAGTTCCGCTGCACCATGCTTCTTCGCCAAGGCAAGGATGGCTTCACGGTTCCGGGCGATCAGCTCGCGTTTACTCACGCCTTCGTCTTAACAGAAAAAAACTTCTGACTCAAACCTGATGGCTGCAACCGCGCCGTGGCGCGCGGGTATAGCTTGCGAGCACTGGGCGGTGCGGGTGTGAAATTCGTTTCCCTGCCCTGCGTTCCAACGGATAGACACATCTAACGATGCCCGACGAGCTAAAGCGCGCACTGCAAGACTTCGCCGCGTTCGCTAGTCGCCTGAAAGGTGACGAAAAGAGCGAGGCGCAAACCTTCCTCGATCATTTCTTTCGCGCGCTCGGTCACGCCGGTGTCATTGAAGCCGGCGCCACGTTCGAGTTCCGCGTGGCGAAGAAGCCTGGCTCGTCCCAGCTCGAGCTGAGTATCGGCAACGGCGCATCGGCTCCGCGCGCGAAAGGCGGGAAGAAGTTCGCTGATCTCCTCTGGCCCGACCGCGTCCTGATCGAGATGAAATCTCGTGGCGAGAATCTCGAGAAGCACTACGACCAGGTTTTCGATTACTGGACGCACATCGTTCCGAAGCGCCCGCCCTTCGTCATCCTGTGCAACTTCGACCAGTTCTGGATCTACGATTTCAACACCCAGCTCTTTGATCCCGTCGACAAGATCAAGACGGGCGAGCTGGCGGAGAACATCTCATCTTTCAATTTCCTCCTGCCCGTTTGGAAGAAGCCGATCTTCGGCAACAACTGGGTCGACGTCACCCGCCGCGCTGCCGACCAGATGGCGACCGTCTTTCGCGAGATCGTCGATCGCGGCGAAGAGCGCGAACGCGCACAGCGTTTCATCCTGCAGATGCTCGTCGCGCTGGTCGCCGAAGACATTGGCCTGCTCCCGGAGCAGCTTGTGATCGAGCTCCTGCGCGAGTGTGCCGAAGGCGCCAGCTCTTATGACCTGATTGGTGGCTTGTTCCGCCAGATGGCGACTGAACGGCGAGCCAGCGGTGGCCGCTATGTGGACGTGCAGTACTTCAACGGCGGCCTTTTCGCCACGGTGGATCCGATCGAGCTGAAGCGAGCGGAAGCCTATCGCCTCGTCGAATCCGCCGCCGAAAACTGGAGCAAAGTCCGCCCGGAAATCTTCGGCGCCCTCTTTCAAGACAGCATGGAAAAGAAAGAGCGCCACGCCTTCGGCGCACACTTCACGAGCGAGTTCGACATCCGCAAAGTCGTCGGACCAACAATCGTACGCCCGTGGCGCGACCGGATCGAGGCCGCGGGCAAGAACGTCGGCGCATTGCGCGAAGCACTCGCTGATCTTCGCAAGTTTCGCGTGCTCGATCCCGCCTGCGGTTCGGGAAATTTTCTCTTCATCGCGTACCGCGAAATGAAGCGGCTCGAGCGCGACATTCTTGTGCGCCTGCGTGACGTGAGCAAACGCGAGCCGCTCGAAAGCGCCATCTCACTCCACCAATTCTTCGGCATCGACGTTATCCCGTTCGCGGTCGAGCTGGCGAAAGTCACGCTCATGCTCGCGAAAGAACTGGAATTGACCGAAGCGCAAAAACTCGCCGAGACCGATCAACTGCTCATCGAAGAAAAGCCGCTCCCGCTCGATAACCTCGACAAAAACATCATCTGCGCCGACGCGCTCTTCACCGAATGGCCGAAGGCAGACGCGATCATCGGTAATCCGCCGTATCTCGGCTCAAGGTTTCTAGCACAGGAATATGGCTATAACTATGCGCGCAAAGTTCACGCACGATTTCCCGACGTGCCGAAGATGGCGGATTTCTGCGTCTATTGGTTTCGCAAAACGCATGATGAACTCGGCCCGAATGGTCGCGCTGGATTAGTCGGAACAAACAGCATTCGACAGAACTATTCGCGGGAAGGTGGACTCGATTACATCGTCCAGAACGGTGGGACGATCACTGACGCTGTATCGACACAGGTTTGGTCGGGTGCCGCGCAAGTTCACGTCTCAATCGTAAACTGGACCAAGGCAAAGAGCGTTAAAGAACCTGCTGTGCTAACACGGCAACGCGGCGACGCTGTGGACAGTCCATGGGAAACATTCGAGCTCCCGAAAATAAATTCCGCGTTATCGCCAAGCATCGATGTGTCCGGCACGACACGCCTCGCCGCGAATTACAAACCAAAACGCTGTCTTGAAGGTCAGCAGCCGGGACACAAAGCATTTGTGATCGACGAAGCGACTCGAGCGCAGCTCGCAGCGAGCGAGTCGAAAACATCGGAAGTGCTCTTTCCGATTTTGAACGGCGAAGATTTACTGTCGGGCACTTACGAAATAAAACGACATGGCTGATCGATCTCGGAGAGCGAGACAACTTCGAGGCGAGACGACACAGCGCTGCCTTCGAGTATCTACAGCAAAACGTCCTAACGAAATGGACGGCGAATGCAGAACGCGAACGGGCTGAAACCGGAAAGGCGACTGGCGAACATCAGGATCGACTTCAGCATTGGTGGCTTTTGAAGCGTCGACGCGGCGAGCTAATTGCGGGCATCGAGCGCTTGCCGCGCTACATCGTTTGCTCCGCTGTAACGAAGCGCCCGATTTTCGTATTCATCTCTTCTTCAATTCGGCCAAGCAATGCGTTGAAAGCATTCTTGTTTGCAGACGATTACTCGTTTGGAATTTTGCAATCGGGAATTCATTACGCGTGGTTCTTGGCGAAAGGCTCGTCGTTGAAAGGCGATCCACGTTACACACCTGACACCGTCTTCGACACATTCCCGTGGCCGCAGGAGCCGATGCGGGCGCAGATCAAAGCGGTGGCGGAGGCGGCGGTTGCTTTGCGCGGGTTGCGGCGCGAGACGATGCGGAAGTTGAACTACTCGCTGCGCGATCTTTACCGCACGCTCGAACAACCCGGCGACAATCCGTTGCGCGAGGCACACGCGCGACTCGATGCCGCTGTCCGCGCCGCCTACGGCATTGCGATCGATGCGGATCCGCTCGCGTTCCTGCTCGAGCTCAATCTCGCTTGCGCAGCAAAAGAAAAAGCTGACGAGAAGATCACCCCACCGGGTTTGCCTTTGCCGCCCGCAGAACAGGCGGAGTTCGTGACGGACGATTGCATTCAGCCTCCCGAGGTTAAGCAAGACCTTGCTCGATGAGTGCTGACGCTCCGGCCGATTTCCTGCAGCTAGACGAGCTGCTTTCGCCAGAAGAACGCGCGCTTCGCGATCGCGTGCGTGCCTTCGTCAGCGAGCGCTTCATGCCGCTGGTCATACAACATCATCGTGCTGGCACGATGCCGCTCGATCTTGCGCCGGAGCTCGGCGCGCTCGGCGCGTTCGGTCCGACGATCAGCGGGTATGGATGCGGCGGATTGGGCAATGTCGCCGCTGGTTTGATTATGCAGGAGCTGGAGCGGGGCGACAGCGGGCTGCGGACATTCGCATCCGTGCAGGGCTCGCTCGCGATGATGGCGATCTACCTCTTCGGATCGGAGGAACAGAAGACGCGCTGGTTGCCAGCGATGGCAAAGGGCGAAAAGCTCGGGGCGTTCGCGCTTACCGAGCCGGAGTTCGGCTCGAACCCGGCCGGGATGGAGTGCCGTGTGACCAAGACAGCAGATGGTTATGTGCTGAACGGCGCGAAGAAGTGGATCGGCAACGCGACGATCGCGGATGTCGTGGTTGTTTGGGCGAAGCTCGACGACGTGGTGCGCGGATTTCTGGTGGAGAAAGGCACGCCGGGATTCAAGACGTCGCTGATCGAAGGGAAACTTTCGCTCCGGATCGGACTCACGGCGGAGATCGACTTCACCGACTGCAAAGTGCCTAACGAGTCGTTGCTGCGGCAGAGCGGTGGACTTCGCTCGCCGCTCGAGTGTTTGAACCACGCGCGCTTCGGCATCGCGTGGGGCGCGATCGGCGCGGCCATGGCCTGCTACGACGAAGCGCGGCAGTACGCGTTGCAGCGCGTGCAATTCGGCAAGCCGATCGCGAGCTTCCAACTGGTGCAGGCGAAGCTCGTTGGGATGCTGACCGAGATCACAAAAGCGCAGTTGCTCGCGTTGCGTATCGCGCAGCTGAAGGACGCGGGCGCGGCGAAGCACTATCACATCTCAATGGCGAAGATGAACAACGTGGCCATGGCGCTCGACTGCGCCCGCACCGCGCGGGACATCCTTGGCGCGGTCGGCATCCTCGATTCGCACGCCTGTATGCGACACATGATGAACCTCGAAAGCGTGAAGACCTATGAAGGCACCGAGGACATTCACAAGCTCATACTCGGCCAGTACATCACCGGAATCCCAGCATTCGGCGGCTGACGGTCTCCTGCTCCCTCCGCGAGCGATCACCTCGCGATTCGTTGGCGTTCGCCTACTTCCCGAGCAGCTCGAGAAGCGTTTTGAAACGCGGATGCTCGCGCAGCGAATCGAGATCCGGATCGTGTTCGATCCATTTCCGCCAAGTTGCGACTGTGGCTCGCGTGCGGATGACGCGCTCGAGTAAATCGAGAGCTCGCGCGACGTCGCCGAGTCGGTTGTAGCCGCAGGCAGCGTTGTACTGGGTGAGAATGTCATCCGGCGCGATTGCCAGGCTTCGTTCAATCCACTCCCGCGCACGTTCCGGTTCGCCCAGACCAATCAAAACGGCGCCGCCACTCGACGCCGGTCGCGGATCTTCCGGATGACGAATCAACTCGCGCTCAGCGCGCTCGAGAGCCCGACGCGCGGCATCCTTGCTCTCCTGCTCACGACCGAGTGCACGGAACGTGAGACTCAGGAGTAGGAACGCGTGGTAGTCGTCTCGGTTGATCTCGGCCGCGCGCTCGAAATGGAGCGCCGCACGCTCGTTCTCACCCTGCTCGAAGGAGGCGCGCGCGTAGAAGTAGTGCGCCTCAAATAAATTCGGATCGAGCGCAATCGCCTTCTCAAATTCCGTCACCGCCTCTTCCGATCGGTCGCTCAGCTGCAGCGCGAATCCCTGCGATGCATGCGCTTCGGCTAACGAGTCATCAAGGGCGAGTGCTTTTGCGCTATTCGCGAGAATGTTTTCGATCGTGATGTCGGTGACCGTTTGCTGGAAGAGGAACGAATTGCAGTCGGCGATGCCCGCATAGGCGCGTGCGTACAGCGGATCGAGCTCGACCGCTTTCTCAAACATCTGCCGTGCAAGTTGGTAATAATTCTTGGAACCACGCCGCAGGAATTCGCGGCCGCGCAGATAGTAGGTGTAGGCCTCAACGTTGTCGGTCGGCGCCTGGGCGATCGCCTTCTTCTCCGGCGGAAGCAGCTTTACCTTCAACTGCTCTACAATGGCATGCGTGATCTCGTCCTGGATGGCGAAGATGTCGGTCAGATCGCGATCGTACCGTTCCGCCCATAGATGGCTGTCGTCCTTGCAGCTCACGAGTTGTCCCGTTACACGCACGCGGCTCCCGGCCTTGCGCACGCTGCCTTCGAGCACAAAGCCGACGCTCAGTTCGTGGGCGACCTGCCGCACCTTGACCGCCTTTCCTTTGTAAGTGAACGCGGTGTGTCGTGCGATGACGGACAAGCCGGAGATCTTCGACAGGTCGGTGATGATGTCTTCAGTGATCCCGTCGCTGAAATACTCCTGCTCGGGGTCACCGCTCATGTTGCTAAACGGGAGCACCGCGATCGCGGGACGATCGGCCTTTGGTGATGCCAACGACGCGGAGGGAGCGCTCACCACCACGTCGTAAACGCGCATCGGCTGCTCGATATTTTTCAACTGCTGCTCCCCGCGGTCTTCGAAGGTGAGATCGAGCCGATTCCCAACATGATCGCGCACCGACTGCGAAACGGCGATGCCGCCCGCTTGCGCAATACCTTCGAGGCGCGCGGCAATATTAACCCCGTCGCCGTAGATGTCCCCGTCCTCGAGAATGACGTCTCCGAGGTTCACGCCCATACGAAATTGGATCGCGCCTTCCCGCGCGCGCAGTTCGCGCTGCATCTCGGCCGCGCATGCAACTGCGCCCACCACGCTCGGAAATTCTGCGAGGATGCCGTCGCCGGTCAGCTTGAAATGCGCCCGCGATGTTCCGCAACTTTCTTCTCGATCAACTCCGCGCGTAGCGTGCGCAATTGCTCAAGAGTGCCCGCTTCATCCGCGCCCATTAGTCGGCTGAACCCGACCACATCGGCAGCAAGGATCGCGGTCAGACGTCGTTCCATTTCGAGCTCGCGCTCAATCTGGAACCATTTCCCCGGCCGGACGAATTATTCTTGTTCGGTCGCGATCGTCTCCGCTGCCCTTCGATCCAATATCCGCGCGAGTGCGGCTGCCGCGGTCGACGACTCGGACATGTAAGCGATCGGCGGTTGCCCTTTCGTTTTCAGTGCGTCGTTCACCTTCGGCAGCTCCGTGTTCGTCAATTGCTCGAAGTCGCGCGTCGTGTCGTCGAGCTCCTTCTTCAGCGCATCGATGTAGGCCAGCTGATAATCGCCCGGCTTGCCTTCGTAGCTCAGGATTGCGCCGTAAAGCTGGTCCGTATGTTCGCGCAGGCGTTCTTCGCCCGTGATCGCGCCGCCTTCGGTCGTGGCGACGATCTGCTTCCGCACCGCGTCCACTTTCTTGTCGAACTCAGCGAGCGTGGCGCGCAGGTCGTCGCCTTCCGGCAAGCCTTTCATCTGCTTCGCCACGGCCATGCGCAACGGCATGATCTTGTCCATCAATGCGGTTTCGCCATTGAATAATGCATGCACGCGCATGGCGGCGTCATATTGCGCTTTGCGATCGGCCACGGTGAATTTCGCGCGACGATCGAGGCCGATGTTCAGCTTCGTCTCGACCGTCTGCCCACCTTTCGTTAGGCGAATCGTGTAGGTGCCCGGCACAACACGCGGACCGCGGCTGCCGGCGAACGCAACTTGCGCTGCGGGCGGAACCCGCGGCGGCTTTTCGCGCATGCTCCAGGTCACGCGATTCAGCCCGGAGCGCTTGCTCGCGGGCAGCTCATCGATCACGCGGCCGCTCGGATCGAGCACCTCGATCTTCAGCTTGCCGTAGAGATGCCTCGTCTTCTGATAGTACATGATGCTCGCGCCATCGGGCGGATTGTCGCCGGTGAAGAC
>JALZAD010000372.1 GCA_030948555.1 Verrucomicrobiota bacterium
CGCATCAGCAACACCTACAAAGACATCATGTCGCAAGACGGCAACGGAGGTGACGTGAAGGACTACATCCGCGACAAGATCCGCAGCGGGAAGTTCCTCATCAAATCGATCCACCAACGCCAGCAGACAATCTCGAACATTGCCCACCAGATCGTCTCGCGGCAGCGCGAGTTTCTAGACAAGGGCAGCGCGTATCTGAAGCCGATGACGATGGTGCAAATCGCGGATGCCGTCGGCGTTCACGAGACAACCGTGAGCCGCGCGATCTCGGGCAAGTACATGTCCACGCCGCAGGGCGTGTTCGAGATGAAGTATTTCTTCACGCCGGGCTATCAAACGGCGAGTGGCGAAGCGATGAGCAACACGAGCGTGAAGGAAGCGATTCTGGACCTGGTGAAAACGGAGAACGGCAGCGCACCTTTGAGCGACAAAGAGATCGTCGAGATCCTGAGCGAACGCGGCATTCCGATCGCACGCCGCACAGTGGCGAAGTACCGGACCGAGCTGAATATTCTGCCGTCGAACATGCGGCGGAAGTACTGAGCTCCGGTTGCGGTTAAACGCGGAATGAATGCTTCGTTGCGCGCCGCCGCGATCGCTGAGTGGCGCGGCTTACCGGAACCAAAGCTCCGACCGGACAAGTGGCAGACCACCGGCGACGTGCTGCCGGCGTTGATGCAGAAGCTCGGCCTCTCCGAGCGTCTGCGCGCGGAAGAAATCATGCGCGCCTGGCAGAGCATCGCTGGAGACTTCATTGCGACACACTCCGCGCCAGTCAGTTTGCGCGAAGGCGTTCTCTACATCCGCGTCTTGCAGCCGGCGTTGCACTACCAACTGGAAACAATTTCCAAAGCGGAAATCGTGCGACGATTGAAGCAGCGGTTCGGCGCAAAGGTGATTCGCGACATCCGCTTCCGCGTCGGCTGAGCGCTGAGCGAACGCATCTTCAACGCCGAGAAGTTGGCCCGGTTTGCGAGTCGCGGCCTCGCTGAGCGCCGCAGCGACATTGGTCATCTTCGTCCACAACTTCGATTCCCACGCGGAGGAGACAACGCAGGCAACTCCCGGTGCGGAGTCGGGCGGCTGAATCACAGATCAGACAGCGAGGTGGCGCGACCGTCAGAGCGGAAGCGGGGTCAGCGATCCTGACGAGATTCATGCCGTCGAGTACTACGGGTTTTGTTGGGGGAAAGTCGCGCGCAGATCACGCAAATAGCGAGGAGCGAAGCGAGCCGATCTAACGTGGCTACTGTCGACCCGGGAGCGTTGGATCAGGCGGTAGCGCATTGACGATCGATTGCAGCGCCTCAGATCGGTCAGGCATTGTTGATTGATCGGCTTGCGCACTTCGGAAGTCCCGGATCATTCGCGTCTGGCCGTGCGGCAGGATTTCGCAAAGGCCCGTCATGTCATTGTGAGCACCGGAGAACGTCGCGCCGAAGCTCTCGCCCTTTGTGCCGGTCCAAAGAATGAAGAAATCAGCGGGGACGTCTCTTCCGGCTCGTCCGAGCAGGCCATAGACTTCGCGCCGCTGTGGATCGATCGCGATGCCGGCGAGCGGAAGATCGAACGAGCTCGCGCTCTGCAGGAGCACGACCTTTTGGTATTGCGCGCCGTGCCGGTCATCCCGCGTCACCCAAAGATAACGGGCGCCGAGCGCGACCAAGGCAAAGATCACGAGCCACCGCACGAAGAGCCATTCGAATCGCATCTCGTGTTTCTACGGAAACGGGCCGGCGAAGTTAGTGAATCAGATTCCGCGCAGCCGATTTTCAGGTTCGCCTCGCACGGCATCGCACGGCAGGCTCCACGCGTGCAGGAGAGTGCAGGCGACACGGTTCACCTCGAAAAGCTGCAGGTCAGCGCGCGTGTCGGTGTCCCCGATGATGAGCGAGCCGTTCCGCAACGGCTGGTCATTTCGCTGACGCTTTGGCCGAAGGCAAACTTCGACCGGCTCAACGATGATCTAACGGAAACGATCGACTACGCCGCCGTCGCGAAAGCGGTCCGCTCCTTTGTAAGCGAGCGCGAGGACAAGCTGATTGAAACACTCGCTTCCGCGCTGGCCGCGCATCTGCTCGGATCGTTCGATCTTCGCGTAATCACGATAGAAGTCCGCAAATTCGTGATCCCCGATTCCGAGTACGTCGCAGTGATCGTCACCCGATCAGCGAACGAACGGCGCTAGGAAGCAGCAGTCATCCGCTCGCTCGAAGCCAAAACGTCGCTGATCGCGGCGGTGAATTCGTCGACGCCGGTACTCGGGACAATGATCGTGTTGCGGCGGCCGTGTGCTTCCTCGGTGATGCGCAGGAATTTGCCGCGATCATTCTCGCGCAGCTCAACGTGGAAAAGCTTTCGCTCGATTTGCAGGTCTTTCGCTTCGATGACGTTGTCCATCCTGACGAGGCGCGATACTAGCGGGACTACGCGCTGCGGTGGAAGCGAATTTTTACGCCACTTCTCCCGCAAATGCTTTAAAGCAAATAGCTTCCGCCGGACGAGTAGCTAACGACGGCGACGCGGCTGTTTTGGCGGCTCTTCGTTCGCGATCGCGAAGTCCACTTGTCGTTTGAAGACATCGACTCGCGCCACATAGACGCGAAGTTCATCGCCAACAGAAAAGCGTCGCCGCGACTGCCGACCGATCAGCTTCCGCTGCCCTTGATTGAAGACGTAAAAGTCATCCGTAAGCGAAGAAATGTGGATCAGGCCGGTCAGGAGAACGTCCGGTAATTCGACCAGCAATCCAAAGTTCTTCACCTCGATCACAGATGCGCGAAAGATCTGCGGATCCTTCGCGTCGATCTGCCGCTGGAAGAACTCGAGCTTCTTCAGTTTCACGCCTTCGATCTCGGCTTCCGCCGCGACACGTTCGGTGGCCGAGATATGCTCCGCGACGGATGAAAGTCGCGCGACATCGCCCGCTGTTTTGCGCGTCTGGTCGCGTTCCGCGAGTGCGCGATGCACGACCAGATCGGCGTAGCGTCGAATCGGACTGGTGAAGTGCGTGTAGTTCACTTTCGCGAGTCCGTAGTGGCCGAGCGGCTGGGTCGCATAACGCGCGCGCTTCAGGCTCTTAAGTAATCCGATCTTGAGCGCCTGCTCTTCCGGCTTTCCGCGGAACGATGCGAGCAAACGCTGCAACTCCGCGCGTTGGGTGAGGTCGCCCGCTTTGTAGTTGTAGCTGAGAACAAGCTCACGATAGTCGGCCAGCCGTTCCGGCTCCGGATCTTCGTGCACGCGATAGACGGTCGGTATCAGCCGGTTCTTCAACTCGCGCGCGACCGCTTCATTCGCCGCCAGCATGAACTCCTCGATCAGCTGATGCGATTCGTCATTCTCGATCCGCTCCATCTGGATCGGCTTGCCCTCGGCATCGAGGCGCACCTTCACTTCAGGAAAATCGAGATCGAGCGAGCCGGCTTCGAAGCGCTTGCGGCGGAGGAACGACGCGAGCTCCCAAGCGACGTGCAAGCGCTCACTCAATTGGTCGTTAGGCGTCTTTTGCAGGATCGCGTACGCTTCGCGGTAAGTAAGTCGCCGCGCGCTCCGGATGACCGTTTTGGCAAAGCGCACATGGCGCGGCCGGCCGTCCTTGTTGAACTGGATGAACACGGAGTGCGCGAGCCGATCGACCTCCGGCTTCAGACTGCAGACGCCGTTGCTCAACCGCTCCGGCAGCATCGGAATCACGCGATCCGGTAAG
>JALZAD010000388.1 GCA_030948555.1 Verrucomicrobiota bacterium
TTTCACGAGATCCTTCCGGCGTTCCTCAGAAAGCTCTGGAATCGGCAGCCGGATAATCTTCCCGTCGACCATCGGCATGATACCGATTTTCGACTCCTTCAAGGCCTTCTCGATGTCACGCAGGGTCGTGGCATCGAACGGCTGCACGATGAGCATGCGCGGCTCCGGCGTGGTGATAAGCGCGAGCTGTTTCAGCTTCATGGCCGAGCCGTAGGCTTCCACATCCACGTTCTCGACCAGCGCGGGTGAGGCCTTCCCCGTCCGCACAGCGGAGAACTCGTGCACCATGTAGTCCACGCTCTTCTCCATTCCCTCTTCCGCTCCGAACAAAATCTCTTCAGCAGTCATGCGTGCGAATTTCGTGCAGCGGAGAGGCCCCAGCAACGATCATTCGGAGACCGTGGTCCCGACTGCTTTTCCGAGCACGACGTCGGTGAAGTTGCTCGCCTGGTTCATGTCGAACACGATAATCGGAATCCGGTTGTCCATGCAGAGGCTGAACGCCGTCGAGTCCATCACCGCGAGCCGCTGCGTCAGTGCATCATTGAAGGTGAGGCGCTCGAAGCGTTTTGCGTTCGCGTTTGTTTTCGGGTCCGAATCGTAAACGCCGTCGACCTTCGTCGCTTTCAGGATGACGTCTGCGCGAATCTCGCTCGCGCGCAAAGCCGCCGTCGTATCGGTCGAGAAATACGGATTGCCCGTCCCGGCAACGAAAATCACCACGCGTCCGAGCTCGAGATGACGAATGGCGCGGCCGAGAATGAAGGGCTCGGCGACGTTCTGCATCTCGATCGCGGTTTGCACTCGCGTTTCAACGCCGAGTTCATCGAGCGCGCTCTTCAAGGCGAGGCCGTTGATCACGGTCGCGAGCATACCCATGTAATCGGCGGTCGTCCGATCCATCCCTTTGTGACTCGCGGAAAGACCACGCCAGATATTCCCGCCGCCGATTACGACCGCGGTCTGCACACCGAGTGCGCGCACCTCTTTGATCCGCAGCGCGATGTCGCGCACGATCTGCGGCGAGATGTTTTCCCGCGCACCGATTTCGCGCAGCGCTTCACCGCTCAGCTTGATCACCACGCGCTTGTAAACTGGGGTTTGTCCGTCGGGTTGCATGGCCGGAAAGATCAAGCAGAAGGGTTCGCGGTTGGGAAGGAAAATGACGCTAATTGCGCCGATGCGATCCACGGCTGGCCGCGCACGAATTCCGCGGCACTCATCCGCTTCTTGCCTTCGAGCTGCACATCCGTGAGACGCAACGCTCCTTCGCCGCAGCCAATGACGATTCCATTCTCGCTGACCGAGACAATCTTGCCTGGTGTTCCGGGTTCGGCGGCCATGATCGCAGCGCGATAGATCTTCAGCTTTCGCCCGCGGCCATTCTGATCGGCGACTGTCGTGTAAGTGCCCGGCCAAGGATCGTAGGCGCGGATCTTTCGTTCGATGGCGAGCGCTGATCGGTTCCAATCGATATGACCATGTTCGCGCTCTAGCTTCGGCGCGTAGGTTGCCTCGCTGTTGGGCTGCGGAATGCGCGGCGCAGTTCCCGCGGCGAGTTGTCGGAACGCTTCACGCAGCGCGTCCGGCGCGATCGCGCCGAGCCGATCATGCAGTGATTGGCCCGTTTCACCCGGGGCGATCGGCAGGCGCGCCTCCAGCAACATGTCACCAGTGTCGAGACCCTCGTCCATGTACATCACGGTAATGCCTGTCTCTTGATCGCCCGCCGCGATCGCCGCCTGGATCGGCGCCGCGCCACGATATTTCGGCAGAAGCGAAGCGTGCAGGTTCAAGCAAGCGATCGAAGGAATCTCCAGCACGCTGCGTGGCAATATCTGCCCGTAAGCCATCACCACGATCACCTCCGGCGCGAGGGCGCGGATCGCTGCCACTGCTTCTTCGCGCTTGATCCGCTCCGGTTGCAGAACCGGAACGTCGACGTCTGCGATCGCCGCTTTGATCGGCGTTGGCTGGATACGTTGCTCGCGCCCGACAGGCTTGTCCGGCTGCGTCACCACGCCGACGAGCTCATGCTCGTCCGACTCCGCGAGCCAGCGGATCACCGGCACGCCGATTTCGCCCGTGCCGATGAAGACGACGCGCATCGGCCGGCTAGAGATCGAGCCGTTGCACAGGACGCGCGCGCCGCGGACGTCGCGCGGAGGCCGCTTGCGCCATCATCTTCTCGCCCGCGGTGACTTCGCGCGAACCTACAGACGAGGCGCAGCCGGTGCACAGATAATCGTAGATCTCCTTATCCGGCAGGATGAGGAGGAGTCGCTCCCGCACCGGCATGGCCGCTTTGCACTTATCGCAATAGAGGCTGGACGCGGTGAAATTCTCAAACTGCTGCTGCTGCTGTGGCTGGCTCATACTGCTCGACAACCCGGTCGTTCACACTCTCCAGGATGTGCAGCAGAACCTTGTGCGGCGGCTCGGTCGCGTCAATGCAGGTGATGCGATCCTTGCCGTAATAACTCAGCACCGGCTTGGATTCCTGCTCGTAAGTCGCGAGGCGGCGACGAATGACTTCTTCGTTCGCGTCATCGAGCCGGTTGTCCTTGAGCGCCCGCTTCTTCAGTCGCTCCATGAGGGCGGCGCGGTTCGGGCAGGAAAGATGGAACACCTTCTCGACGTTGATCAGGTCGTCCATAATTTCGGCCTGCGCGACGTTCCGCGGAATGCCATCGAGCACGAGCGTGTCGATGTCCGGCTTGAAGGTATGAGCATCGACCGCGGCGTCGATCCGCGCCTTCCAGAGTTCGACCGTGATTTCATCCGGCACGAGCTGGCCGCGGCTGGAATAGTCGAGAAACGCGCGACCGACTTTCGTCCGCGTATCGATTGACCGAAAAACATCTCCGCAAGCGCAGTGAAAGAAACGGGGAACAGTCCCGAGCGTCTTACCCTGGGTGCCTTTGCCGCTGCCGGGAGGTCCAAAAAGAAGGTACGTCTGATATTTCATGCCCATCACGGTTATAGGGTAAACCTCGTCCGTTCGGCAATGGTCTCTTGCCGGGCGAGGGGAGTTCGTCGAAAGCGCGGAGCGCGCTTAAACGGAAGCCGGAGCCGCGACCGGCTCGACGTTGACGCGCCGACCAGCGCGATCGAAGCGAACCTGCCCGTCGACGAGCGCGAAAATGGTGTAATCGCGACCAAGCCCGACGTTCTTACCCGGGACAAATTTCGTCCCGCGCTGACGCACGATGATATTGCCCGCAACCACTACTTCGCTGCCAAATTTCTTCACGCCAAGACGCTTGCTGACGCTGTCCCGGCCATTCTTTACGCTGCCCTGTCCTTTTTTATGAGCCATGACTGAAACCTACTTCTTAGCGGCCGATCCAGCGTCAATCTGGGTGATGCGCACGCGGGTCAATTTGCGGCGATGCCCCACCGTGCGGTGGTAGCCTTTGCGGCGGCGAAACTTGAATGCGATGACCTTCTTGTCCTTCTTCTGCTCCACGACTTCGCCGTGAACGGTGGCGCCTTCGATCGTCGGACCGCCATGCATAATGTTGTCGCCATCGCCAATCATAAGCACGTCGGCGAAAAGTCCTTCCTTGCCGACCTCGGCATTGAGAAAGTCGACCTCGACAACATCCCCTTCGGTGACGCGGTGCTGTCGTCCGCCTGATCTGATAATTGCGTAAGCCATGGGTGCGGGAAAAAGAGGCGAAAACTCACACGCCCGTCGGGTTTTGACAAGGGGTCATTTTCTCCTCGCTGCCTCCGTCCTGCTCTTCATCGCGGAGTTCCATTGGCGACCCGCGTCGATGACCGTCGCGGCGGAGGTGCAGACGGACGCGGCGGTGCATCTCACGCTGGTGCATAAGAGATACAACGAAGCGGACAAGGAGTCGATGACGAAGGTCATCGATACGCACGGACGCTTCGAGACGGTGCGCTTCCCGCTCGATCGCGATCAACTCCGCCGCTTCCGCATCGTGCAGCAACCACCGGCGGAACCGCTGCGGCTGCGGAATCTGCGCATCGAGCGTCTGGCCGGGGCGCCCTTTCGCGTCACGGCGGAGCAGCTGCAAAGCGGTGATCCCGATCAGGCGCTGGTTGCGTCCGGCGACGACGCAGAGATCCAGCCGGGTCGCCGCAGCCTCAGGTTGTATCTCGATTGCGAACTGCCGCGCGCCATTCCGAGAACGCTGCTCGCAACCGCAATAAACTGGCTGCCGGCGTTGTTCCTTTGCGCAGTCTGTGTCGCGCTCGTCCGCGGCGGAGAGGCTTCACGGATTTGGAAACCGCAGCTGTCGCTGCGCGCGGTAGTCGTAGGACTAATCGCTCTCTACCTCGTGACGAGCGCCGCAGGAATCAACGGCAGTTCCAGCGCGCTCTGGCGCTTCTACGTCGATCGCGAGGACCCAGCGAACGCGGTCGTGTTCGGAACGCCGAAGTACATCCGTTCAGACGAGTGGCTCGTGCAGACCTGCTGGATTTTGTCACAGGCGCCGCACGTGCCCGCGTTCCCGCTGGTGAATCGCGCGATCAGCGATATCGCGGCCACGCTCATCACTTCCGTGCCGGTCAAGCATTGGTCGATGGCTTTCCGTCCGCAGTTCCTCCCGTTCTTCTTCCTGCCGCCCGAGATCGGCTTCTCCTTCTACTGGAACTTTAAATGGTGCGCCTTCTGGATCGGCGGGCTGCTCTTCTTCTATGAACTAACAAGCCGCCATCTGCTTCTCGCGATCGCCGGAACCGCCTTCGTCTTTTTCTCCGGCTTCACGCAATGGTGGTTTAGCAGCCCAACTTCGTTGCCCAAGATGCTCGCGATGTTCTTCTTTGCGGGCTGGGCGGTCG
>JALZAD010000395.1 GCA_030948555.1 Verrucomicrobiota bacterium
CGCGACCGGTGAAGTGATGACAAAAAAAGCGCCGACTCGCTGGTTCTTTTTCAAGCGGCGCACCGAGGAGAAGCAGTTTGCCGGCGTGAAGCAATTTCAGGCGAAGGACTTCACGACGCAGCGCTCGCGCTTCGCTGATCAGCAGGCGAACACCAGCACGCGAACAAAGTTGACCAAGGTGGACGAGCCGTTTGCGACGACCGCTTACGTGACGCGCGACGCGCATGACAGCCGCAAGGTGAGCGAGACATCCGACTACCCGGGCGTTCGTCCGTTTCTCGGTCGCGGCAAGAGCCAGAAATCACTCAACGCGCAGGATCATCCGATGACGATCGATGAAGTGCGGGAGCTCTTGAACAAGAACAAATAGCCGCTGCACGAGCAGCGCCGCGTCATGGAACCGAAGGAGGCTCTCCGTCATCTCGCGCAGGGCGGCGCGCAGATCATCAGCGCAGATGAGTTGCTCGCCAAGCTCTCGTTAGGCCGGCCGCTCCGGATCAAATTGGGCGCCGATCCGACTTCGCCCGACCTTCATCTCGGCCACAGCATCGCCTTGCGGAAGCTGCGGCAATTCCAGGATCTCGGGCACGAAGCGATCCTGATCATCGGCGATTACACGGCCATGATAGGCGACCCGAGCGGTCGCTCTGTGACGCGCCCGCAGCTCTCGCGCGAAGAAGTTCTGGCCAACGCGGAGACCTATCGTGAGCAGGCGTTCAAGGTGCTCGACCCGCAGCGAACCCGGATCGTCTTCAACGGGGAGTGGTTCGGCAAAATGCATTTCCACGATGTCATGCGGCTGAACAGCCTCGTCACTCTGCAGCAGATGTTGCAGCGCGAGGACTTCCGCGCACGGATTGACGCCGGCCATCCGATTCACGCGCACGAGATCCAATACCCGATCATGCAGGGCTGGGATTCCGTCATGATCGAAGCCGACGTCGAGCTTGGCGGAACCGATCAGCTCTTCAACATCCTCGTCGGTCGCGATCTGCAAAAACAGCAAGGCCAGGCGCAGCAGATCGTCTTCGTTCTGCCGATCCTGCAAGGGCTCGATGGCGTGAAGAAGATGAGCAAGAGCCTTGGCAATTACATTGGCTTGAGCGAATCGCCTAACGAGATGTTCGGCAAGATTATGAGCATTTCCGACATGCTCATGGCGCGCTACTACAACCTGCTGCTCGGACACACGGTCCCTGCCGAACTGCATCCGCTCGAAGCGAAGAAGCAGCTAGGTGTCGCAATCGTCACGACCTATCACTCCGCCGCGCAGGCAATCAAAGCAGCAGAGGATTGGACGGCGCGCTTCAGCGAGAAGCGACTCTCGGACGCTGAACTTCCAACGTTCAGCGCAGAACCAACGGATGCAGTTTCAATCGTCGCCGCGGCCTTCGCGCAGGCGTTCTCAATTACGAAATCACGCGGCGACGCCCGCCGTCTGTTGGAGCAAGGCAGCGTGCAGGTCGATGGAACGAAGATCACGGATCCGAAAACGACACTGGCCCTGCAAGCCGGCCAAATTCTTCGTCTCGATAAAACTCGCGCGGTAAAGATCAGCTAATCCGCGCGTGCGCCGTACAGCAGAAGAGCGTGGAGCTTTCGCCCCACGCTCTCGCAGTTTCTGCTAAGGAGAAAGAAATTAAGCCGTAGCTGGCTCGAGCCGCGGAATGATCGCCGGGTGCTCTGTGACGGCAGGTGCGATCCCCTCGAAATGAGCGCGAATGCTGCGGAGCTCTGAGGTCACGAACGCGTCCACGAAGTGGAACTTCCGATCGAGCCACGCAAACATCTTGTTCTTGATTTCGTAGTGCACCGCGAGCGTCACTTCGGTGCAGCTTGCCTTGATCTGGGTGAAGTCGATCAGCCCCATGATGTCGATGTTTCCACCGCTCGACTCGAACGCCAGATGGTTCGCTTCGTCCGTGTCCGCTGCGAGGAGAACCGTCCGAGCTTCGAAACCCAACGGGCCGCGGAAGCTGAAATCAACAGTCTTTGACGACGTCACAGTCGCCTTCGTCACCATCACGAACTGACGGCGATAAGACTGGATGCTGGAGAGGCGCGCTTTGCACTCCGCCAGCGATTGACTCATGTGCAGTGTTTTTTGTAGGAGCATAGGTATGAGGTTGTTGATGCATCCTTTAGCAATCGAGGTGCCTCGGGCTGTTTACGAGGGAAGAGCTTCGGCGGCCATGCGGAAAAGTGTCAGCATAGTTACACTTGTGTCTAACACGTGACGTTACACACCGGCACTTCCGGTGATGCCGCGTCGGCGAGTCTGCCGGCGAGATGCGGTGAAATACCCGCAAACGCTAGGCTGCGTGCGCTTGATCCTGCGCGATCGACTGGATCATCGATTGCAGAATGAGCCGCCCGTCCGTGCTGCCGAGTCGCGCTTCCGACGCGCGATCCGGGTGAGGCATGAGCCCAAAGACATTCCCCTGCCGGTTCGTGATCCCCGCGATGTTTTCGACCGAGCCATTTGGGTTTGCATCGGCCGTCGTTTCGCCGGCGTTGTCCACGTAACGCAGAATGACCTGCCGGTTGGCGTTCAGCTCGCGCAGCGTGCCTTCGTCAGCGAAGTAGCACCCTTCGCCATGCGCTACCGGGATGCGCAGCAACGTTCCTTTTGGACAACCAGCCGTAAACGGCGAGCTATCTACCTCCACCCGCAGCGTTGCCATCCGGCAGATGAAATGGAGCGAGCGATTGCGCACCAGCGCGCCGGGAAGCAGGCCCGCTTCGCACAAAATCTGAAAGCCGTTGCACGTCCCGATCACGAGCTTGCCCGCGTTTGCGGCTTCGACGACTGCGGCCATGATCGGCGAGAAACGCGCGATCGCGCCGCATCGCAGATAGTCGCCGTAGGAAAATCCGCCCGGCAAGACAACGGCGTCGTAACCGGCGAGCGAGGTCTCCTTATGCCAGACGTAATCTGCTCGGACGCCATCGAGTCCGTTCACCGCGGCGACGCAATCCTGGTCGCAGTTCGACCCTGGAAATTGGATGACCGCGAACTTCACTTCGTCGCCTCAGCTTTGCTCAATTCGTAATCTTCGATCACCGGATTCGAGAGCAGGTCGTGACACAAGCGATGCAGCCGCGGCTCCATCGTCGCCTCATCACCCTCCAGTTCGATCTCGAGGTATTTGCCGATGCGCACGCTGCGAACTTCTGGCATCCCGAGATGCTGCATCGCCTCCCGGACAGCGGCACCTTGCGGATCCAGAACAGCGGCTTTCGGCGTCACGATGACCTTCATTTTCATCGCCGAAGTATCGATTGCCGATGAGGCAACTCAAGCGATCTCGCGCTTCACGTCTCGCGGCGCTTTGTCTTCACGCAACCCGAGGAAGACCGGCTGCCGCAGCTTCGCGTCGCGCGTCCACTCGGCAAACTTCACCTGGCAGACGAACACCGGATTGACCCAGTGAATCTGGCGCATCATCGACGGCGTGATCCCCTGCACCCACGCGCCACCTTGCTTCGACGGCAGGTCGGTGAACGGGCAGTCGCCGCGCGCTTCGGCTTTAAATTGCTTGTGCAGCGACGCGAGCAGCTTGGTGTTGAAGCCGGTCCCGACCTTCCCCGCGAAGAGCAGCCGCTCGCCCTCGTAGTAGCCGACCAGCACCGCGCCGAAGTGCCGCCGCGCGCCAGCTGGTGGCGTGTAACCGCCGATGACGAACTCCTGCTCGTTCAGCACCTTTAACTTGATCCACGTGCCGCTCCGGCCGCCCGGTTCGTAGATCGATCCGCGTTGCTTCCCGATGAGCCCTTCAAGTCCGCGGCGTTTCACTTCCGTGAGCAATTGGTTCGCGTCGCCGCCGATCTCGCCGGAATAACGGATCGGTTCGCCCGCGGCCGCGCAAAGTTGTTCGAGCAGGCGCTTACGCTCCTCCAGCTTGAGCGAGACTAACGAGTGGTTCTCCGCCGCCAGCAGATCGAAGACGTAGTAGTAGATCGGGTGCTCCTTTCCGCCGGCTAATTCGCGGCCTTGCAGCAACTGGAATGACGAACGCCCTTCGTCGTCCACCGCGACGACTTCGCCATCGAGCACGCAGTCGTTCACCGGCAACGCGCGGACCGCATCAGCAACTTCCGGAAAGCGCGCTGCCAGCTCGTTGCCGTTTCGCGAAACCAGATTCACCGTGGCGCCGTTCTTCACTGCGATAAGTCGGATGCCATCAAACTTCAGCTCGTAAGCCCACTCGCCCGGCGGGGGCGCGGACATCAGCTTCGCTTTCATCGGCTCGACGAAGCGCGCTTTCCCGGCTGGAAGCTTCTCTGGCAACGCAAACGCTGGCGCCTTCTTCGCCTTCGCGAGTTTCCGCTTCGGCGAGGTCTTCTTCTCGTCACGATTCGATTGCCACTCCGCGTCGCGATCACCCGCGATCTGCTTCATCGTGCGGCCGGTCTCGACCGATTGATCGTCCGATTTCTTGGAGAGCGGCTTCATGCTCTCGCCACTCTTAAGCAAGAGCCACTGCGGCTTGGCCGCTTCCATTCTCGTCCGCACCAGGCGCCATTCGCCCGTCGCTTTCTCGCCTTTCAGGACAAAGTGCAGCTTGCCTTCTTTGAGCGATTTCACCGGGTCTTCGCCGAAGACGTGATACGTCCCGCGGTCCCACAACATCACCGTTCCCCCGCCGTATTGGCCTTCCGGGATGACGCCTTCGAACGTCGCATACTCAACCGGATGATCCTCTACTTCTACCGCGAGATGCTTCTCACCTTTGCTCCATGGTAGTCCCTTCGGCACGGCCCAGGATTTGAGCACGCCTTCCATTTCGAGCCGGAAATCGTAGTGCAGCCGCGTTGCGTCGTGTTTCTGAATAACGAAACGCGAGGCACCTTTCACCGCTTTCGGCAGCGCGGTCGCGCCCGCGGGTTCAGCGGTTACTTCGAAGTCGCGCTTCGCCTTGTATTCCTTCAATCCCATCGTGCAGCCGTGCTTAGCAGGTCTCTTATTAGAAACGAAAACGCCATCGCAGTCGCGCGGACTGCGATGGCGTTTCGTTGAAAGACTCTTGCCTTCGGTGCTACCGCGAGCGCGACTTGCTTCCGCTGCTCTTCTTGGAGGACGACTTTTTGCTGCCGCCCTTCGAGCTTCCTGAAGACTTCTGGTTGTAGTTGCCGTCGCCGTCTTCCGCTTCCGGGTTGACGACGCCTTCCGCGAGCTCGGTCAGGCGCTGATCGGCTTCGCCTTCTTCGTCGAGCGTTTGTTGCAGTAGATCAGCTGCCTCGTTCTCGCCGCAAAGCCGAGCCCAGGTGCGAACGGTGCCGTAGCTCGCAATTTCGTAGTGCTCCACCTTCTGCGCAGCCGCGATGATGCCGGCGTCCATGACCGCATCCTCCGCGTCTTCTTCCATGATCTCCTTGGCCTCTTCGAGCAGGCCCTGCATCGCTTTGCAGGTCTTCGCCTTGGCCGGCTTGCCAAGCACCTCAAAGACCTGCTCGAGCCGCTCGACCTGGCCCTGCGTGACCTCGAGATGCTGTTGGAGAGCGCTGCGCAATTCCTCAGACGAAGCCTTCTTCGCCATCCTCGGCATTGCCTTTAGCAGCTGCTTCTCGGCGCTGTAGATATCCTTGAGCTCTTCTTCTAATAATTCTTTTAGTGATTCGATCATGTACGTGTTGTTCCAGTTGATGTTGAAAGCCGCAATCGGCCGCGGCGCGAGTTTGCGCCCCATGAAACAAACGGATGCCCGCGCCGGAATGCGCGTGTCTAAAGGAACTCCGGCGAACTAAGAGGTCACAGCCGCAGGCGCTTCGACCTCGAGGTCCGCTGACGAAGTCGCCGTCGCATCGCTGCCAAGCGGTTCACCGACCAGGTAGCGGGTGAAGCGGCGGATCACCATGTTTTCGCCCAGCTCCGCAATCTTGCTCGAGACCAGCTCCTTGATCGTCTGGTCAGGATTCTTGATGAACCCCTGCTCCATCAGGCAAACGGTGCTGTAGTACTTGTCCAGCTTTCCGGCGACAATCTTATCGACCACGTTTGTCGGCTTGTCCTTCACCTGTCCCTCGTAAATCGCGCGTTCGGACGCGACCAGCTTCTCCGGCACTTCCTCCCGACTGACGTAGAGCGGGTGCGCCGCTGCGATGTGCAGCGTGATATCCTTCACGAACTCGCGAAAGATTTCGTTCTTCGCCACGAAGTCGGTCTCGCAATTTACTTCCACTAGGACGCCGACTTTGCCCTGCAAATGAATGTAGGCCGCAACAACGCCTTCCTTGGTCGCGCGCGAAGCTTTCTTGCTCGCACCGGCGATGCCCTTGGTGCGTAACGCCGCTTCCGCTTTCTCGAGATCACCATTGGCATCTGCAAGCGCACGTTTGCAGTCCATCATGCCCGCGTTCGTCCGTTCGCGGAGCTGCTTGACGAGTTGGGGATTGATTTCAGCCATGGGAGTAAGGGATGTGAAAATGAAAATTGCTTGATGGTCGCTCGACCACCAATGATCGCCGACCCGCGTTAGTGTCGTTAGGCCGAAACGCCCGCCATCTCGACGTGCTCGCGCACACGCGCTTCGCCGCCCGCCGAGACGATGGAATCGACCAGCTTCTGCAGCACGACGCGGATCGCGCGGATCGCGTCGTCGTTGCCGGCGATCGGATAATCAATGATCTCCGGATCAGCGTTCGTATCGACAATCGCGACCGTCGGAATGCCGAGCCGCTTCGCTTCCAGCACCGCGTTCTGTTCGCGTGTCGTGTCGATCACGACCATCGCGTCAGGAAGCTTCTGCATCTCGAGAATGCCATCGAGATTCCGGCGTAGCTTCGCACCTTCGCGACCGAGCGCGGCGAGCTCCTGCTTGCCCATCTTTTTGAAGTCAGGCGACTTCTCGATGTCCTCGATGTACTTCAAGCGACCGATGCTCTTCCGGATCGTCGTCAGATTGGTCAGCGTGCCGCCGAGCCAGCGTTGATTGACGTAGAACTGTCCACAAGCCTGCGCTGCTTCCTTGACCGCTTCCTGCGCCTGCTTCTTGCAGCCAACAAAGAGGATTTTCCCGCCGCGCCGCGTTACTTCCTGGAGGAAATCGGTCGCGCGTTGCAACTGCTTCACCGTCTCATCCAGATTGATGATGTATATCTGGTTGCGCTGCTCGAAGATGAACGGCTTCATCTTCGGGTTCCAACGCTTGGTCTGGTGACCAAAGTGGACGCCTGCTTCGAGCAATTCGGGAACTAATTCAGTCGCTGTCGCCATAGGGATAAACGTAAGCGCTCCGCGCAAGCGGAGCGGACGTGGAAGATGGCGCAATCAAGAGGCTTGGCAACCGGAAATTGCGCGCCGGAGAAGCGCCTTGGCACGCTCAACCGCGCCCTCCAAACGCCGCGCCTTCCTCTCGATCGAGCTGGGTTTCGGCGCGGTTCCGAAAGGCGGTCCAATAGACCGCAAGCGAGATGCCGATGCACACCGTGACGTAGGTGAAAAACACGTCATCGCGATGCGCGTTGTGCAGCGCTTTTCCGATGTACGGCGCTGTTCCGCCGAAGAGCGCATTCGCAATCCCGTAGCCCAGCCCGACGCCGAGCGCGCGAATCTCCCGCGGAAAGATCTCCGCCTTTACCAACGCGTTGATCGAGGTGTAGCCGCAAACAATCAGCAGCGCCGCCATCATGAGCACGAACGACAACCCCGCGCTGCGTGTGTTACTCAAGGCCGTCATGATCGGCCACGTCGCAAGCACTCCGGCGATCCCAAACCAGAGCAGGAGCGGTTTCCGGCCGATCCTATCGGACAGCGCGCCGTAAGGCAGCTGGAGGAGCATGAAGATCAGGAGGGCGAAGAAGTTCACCGTTGTGACAGTCGCTTTGTCCCGGATCGTCCCGAGCATCAGGATCTGCATGTAAGAGGTGAAGGTGTAGAACGCGACGGTTCCGCCCATCGTTAGGCCGATCACAATCAGGAACGGCCGCCAATACCTCGCGAGTAACCGAAGTGTGCCGGGCGCTGCCTGCCCGCGTCCCGCGCGCCGTGCTGCTTCCATCTGTTCAGCAGGCACAGATTCCACCATCCCGCCCCGCAACCAAAGCACCGTCACCGCCGCAAACGCGCCGATCACAAAAGGAATTCGCCAGCCCCATTCGTGCAGCGCCGCGTCGCTTAACGTGCTCTGCAAAACGATTTGCAGCACCAGTGCGAGGACCTGCCCACCGACCAGCGTGAGATACTGGAAGCTAGAGTAAAACCCGCGGCGATTTCGGGTCGCCATCTCACTCATGTAAGTGGCGCTGGTTCCATACTCGCCGCCGACCGAGAAACCCTGAATCAGCCGCGCCACGAACAAGAGCACTGCAGCGCCAAGTCCTATCCGGCCGATCCCCGGGTTTACCGCGATGAGGAGCGATCCGCCCGCCATTAGGAGAACGCTAAGAGTCAGCGCCGCTCGCCTTCCTCGTTGATCAGCATACCTGCCAAAGAACCAGCTTCCGACTGGCCGCATGACAAAGCCCGCGGCAAAAACACCTAGCACGCCGAGCAGGTCCTGGTCTTCCTTCCCGCTCGCGAAGAAGTGGTGCGCGAAGTAGGTGCCGAAGACGGTGAAGGAATAAAAATCGAACCACTCGACCATGTTGCCGAGCGATCCGCGCAGGATGTTGCCGACGACGGTTGCCCGCTTGACCTCTTCACGTTCGTGCTTCATCGCGCGTCAGAATCGCAAGCCGCGGCCACCGCGCCGTCATGTTCGCTGCTCGCGTTTAGTCTTTCCAACGATCGCTGATCTCCGTCTACTTCCTGCATGATCAAACTTTCGCTCTGCCGAATCGGGCTCCTCGTCTTTAGCTGCACCATCGCCGTTTCTGATCTACATGCCGCTGGAAGTGCGCGCGAAAACGAGCGCCTGCAGAGTGGCAAAATCACCAGGAACGAAGCGCAACATATTGTCCTGAAGAAATACCCCGGCGCGGAGATCAAGAAGTGCGAGCTCAAGCACGGCAAAGAACATTCCTATTTCGCCGTCGAACTGCGGCAATCCGGCTCGAAGTCGGACACCAAACTCCAGGTCGACGGGCGGACCGGACAGATCAGCAGGTAGCCAGCCTGCGTGGCGACCCGACCTACAACGGGTAAGACAACGTCGCGCCAAGAAGAGTAACGAGTAGAAGCACGACCGGAACTAGGACTAGAAACACGACAAAGGTGTAACCCATCACGTCGCGAGCGCGGAGGTGGAACAACCCTAGGATTGGTAGCATCCAGAAGGGTTGAACA
>JALZAD010000399.1 GCA_030948555.1 Verrucomicrobiota bacterium
AACGCGCCGATGCCCGCGAGGAGCGCGGTTCGTTCTTCGCGGGAGTGAGCAGCAGCGGAGCGCACGCGCAGACATTGACTTGCCCCGCCGCCCTCGTCATCTCTCAACTGCGGTGCAGTTCACGAGCTTCTTTGCCGAGCTGAAACGACGCAAAGTCTACCGCGTTGCGGTCGGCTACGCGGTCGTCGGCTGGCTGCTCATCCAGATCGCGACGCAGGTCTTTCCGTTCCTCGACGTGCCGAACTGGGCCATCCGGCTCGTCATCATCATCCTCTCGTTAGGCTTCCCCGTCGCGGTGGTGCTCGCGTGGGCTTTCGATCTGACGCCACAAGGCGTGAAGCGCACCGAAGATCTGTCGCGTTCAGCGAACATTGCGCCGGAGAAAAGCATTGCGGTCCTGCCGTTCGAAAATCTGAGCGACGATCAGCAGAACGAATACATCGCGGACGGAATCCAGGACGACATCCTGGCGAACCTCGCCAAGATCGCGGACCTGAAAGTGATCAGCCGCACCTCGGTCCGCCAGTATCGAAGCGGCACGCGCAACCTCCGTGAAATCGGCGCGGAACTTGGCGTGGCGAACATCCTTGAAGGGTCGGTGCGACGCGCGGGCAATCGTGTGCGGGTCAATGCGCAGCTGATCAACGCTGCGACTGACGTGCACATCTGGGCCGACACCTTCGATCGCGAGATGACCGACCTCTTCGCGTTGCAGAGCGAGCTCGCGGAACGGATCACGATTGCGCTGCGGGCGAACCTTTCGCCGCAAGAAAAAGCGAGCCTGCGCATCCATTCGACCGCGAACCTCGAGGCCTACGAAAACTTCCTTCGTGCGCGCGATCTCTTTCGCTGGAGCGGCGCGGGCGACCCGCGCGAGAACGGCGAAAAGGCGCTCCGCTATCTTGAGCGCGCGACATCGCTCGATCCGCAATTTGCCCTCGCCTACACGCTCACTTCGCGATGGCACGCGGAGCTCTTCTGGTTCGGTCTCGATCGCAGTTCAGAGCGTCTGGAGAAGGCGAAGCTCGCGGCCGAAACCGCGCTGCGTTTACGCCCCGATGGCGGCGATGGACACCTTGCGCTCGCCTACTACCACTACTTCGGCTTTCGCGATTACGCCGGCGCGCGCGAAGAGCTCGCGGCCGCAATCCGCGCGACGCCTAACGACGCTGAGATCTGGGATGCGTTCGGCGCGGTCGACCGGCGTCAAGGTCGCTGGGCCGACTGCATCCGGCATCTGGAAAAGGCGCGCGAACTCGATCCGCGGAACACGTCCGGCATTTGGAACGTGGCCGAGACCTACGCGCTGCTCGGCCGCATTTCCGAAGCGGAACGCGCGATCGCGCAAGGTCTCGAGGTCAATCCAGAGGCGCAGTTCTTTCGGCTGCTGCGCGGAACGATTGAACTGCGCACCAAAGGTTCGACCGCCGCGTTGCACCGCGCGCTGAAGGAGATCCCGCGCGACTTCGATCCCGGCGGCGGCGTCACGTTGGTCGCGTTCCGTCTCGCCCTGATGGAAGGCAATCCAGCGGAAGCTGCGCGTGTCCTCTCCGCCGCGCCACACAGCTGCTACAACGACACTGGTCTCGGCGGCATCGCAGGCATTCTCGACGGCTACAGTTTTCCGCAAGCGTGGCTGCAAGGCCTGGTGCATCGCGCGAACGGTGATGATGGCGCAGCGCGGAAGTCTTTCGAGGCGGCGCTGGTCGACGTTGAAGAAGACCTGGCGTGCTGCGAAGACGATCCGAAGGCGATGATCATGCGCGGGTTTGTGCACGCTGCGCTTGGGAACAACGGCGCGGCCGTGCGTGACGGCGAAACCGCGGCCGAGATGTTGCCGATTGAACGCGATGCCTACGACGGGCCGGTCATCGCCACGAACCTCGCGGCGATCTACAGCGCAGTGGGTGAAAACGAGCGCGCGCTGGACTTGTTAGACAAGCTTCGCGGAGTGCCGATGGCCGCTACGCCTGCGACGTTGCGACTCGAGCCGGAGTGGAATCCGTTGCGCGGCGATCCGCGGTTTGCCGCGCTGCTTTAGCTACTTCTTGCCTTCGAATAGCGGAAGGAATTGGCCGTAGCCTTCCTCCTGCAACTTCTCGACCGGGATGAAGCGCAGCGACGCGGAGTTCATGCAATAACGCATGCCACCCTTGTCGCGCGGGCCGTCGTCGAAGAGGTGACCGAGATGTGCGTCGCCGCCTTTGGAGCGGATCTCGCCGCGCGTCATGCCGAAGCTCGTGTCGGTCTTCTCGACGATGTTCTCTTTCACGAGCGGCTTGGTGAAACTCGGCCAGCCAGTGCCGCTTTCGAACTTATCCTGCGAGCTGAAAAGCGGCTCGCCGCTGATCCGGTCGACGTAGATGCCGGCCTTGTGATTGTCCCAGTACTCGTTGCGAAACGGCGGTTCCGTTCCGTTCTCTTTCGTCACGCGATATTGCTCGGGCGTGAGTCGCTTGCGCAGGTCGGCGTCGTTCGGGTCGGTCTTTTGAGCCATGGCGTGGTGGAGGAGAAATGCGCCGCTGCCGATCGCCAACAGGAGAATGGCGAAGAGGAGAGCGCTGCGTGAGGAGTGCGTCTGCATGTGAAGTTGTTCGGTGTTCGACAACGAACAGATGCCCGCCGTTCGTTTAATCGTCGCGGCCTTGCTCCGGCACGCGGATGTAGCGGCTGAACGCCAGCAACCCGAGCGGCGCGACGGAAGCGGCGAGCGCGAAGATTAACCACATCAAATTTGACCGCCGCGGACCTTCCGCGGGACAGAAGGCGGCCAGGATCCAGCCCGATGTGCCGACGAGTAGTTTGCCGACGAGAAACGGGAGGTAGGCGAGCGCGCCATAGGAAGCTTCCTGGCCTTTCGGCGCAATCGCAGCCGCGTATTCGTAAACGCGCGGCGAGTAGAACGCTTCGCCAATCGAGAAGACCGTCAGGTAGAGCGCGGCCATCACGTAGTAAGGATGCACCGCGCCTTGCAGCCGCAGGTAACCATGGCCGAGCCATTGTCCGAAACCGCTGCCCGCGAGCGGCACGAACCAACCGGGCGGCAACGCCATGATGAAAACACCGGTCGCGCAGATCACACCTCCGACGATCACCATTCGATAAGCAGAGAAGCGCTGGGTCAGCGCACCGATCACCGGGACCAACAAGATGATCATGATTCCGTTGATGTTCGCGAGCTTCCCGACCGGCGCATGCAAGCCGAGCTCGCGATCGCCAAACTTCGGAAAGACGTAATCCATCTGCAGGAAGATCGCCTTGAGGAAGCCGATCAGGAGGAAGAAGACGAGGATGCGCGCGAAGGCCGATTGCTTGATCAGGCGGCCGAAAAGCTGAACGGTTTCGCTCGCGCTTTGCCGCACCGTGGCAGCAATGCCGCCGAGCATGGAGGTGGAGGACGCGCGTCGCTCCGTGTGCTCTTCATCGCGGCGCAGGAAATAGATCGCGGGGAAGATAACGAGCTCGATCGCGAGGCTGACCATGAACAACTGCTGATGCGTGGTCGGCGCGAAACCGAAGATGGTGAAGTGCGCATCGAGCCCGCGGATGTAATCGAAAATATAGCCGGCCGCGAGGTAGCCGATGTTCATCACCATGTAGATGATCGAGAACGACATCGAACGTTGCCGCGTGGTCGAGTAACGCCGCGTCGCCGCCAGTAGAACCGGCGTGCCGAGCGCTTCGCCGACCGCCAGCGGAAGGACGCCGCACGCGAGCGCGAGCGAAGGAATCGTCGTCGTCACCATCACGGTGCGAGCGACGGTGCAGATCGCGACGCCGAGGAAAAATGTGCGGCGCAATCCGATCGCGTCGGTTAACGAACCCGCGAGCAAGGTGAAGACCGTCATGGCTGGCGCCCAGACCCAGCCGACAAGCGCGCCTGCCGCCTGGTCGCTGAACCCGAGATCCTTCGACAGCCAAAGGACCATCGTCTTGTTCGTGACCGAGTAGGCGGTGTAGATCAGGAACTTCAGCAGGAAGGTCAGCCAAAGCTCGCGCCGCGCGTCGGCGATGACGGTGAACTTCCCGATGAATCCCGCGAGACCGCGCGCCGGTTCGGCACCGACATCCTGCTCGGGATCGGTCCCGACTTTTTCGCGCGCGATGTTCCGAGCCACGGGTGCGATCAGTTACACCATCTTCGCAATGAAGTCGCGGCCATCGAACGGCGCGATCTCCTCCAGCTTCTCGCCCGTGCCGACGAAGCGGGTCGGAATCCCGAGCTCGTTCTGGATCGCGATGACGACGCCGCCTTTGCCGCTGCCATCGAGCTTGGTCACGATCAGTCCGGTTAACCCGACGGCCTGATGAAACTCTTTCGCCTGCGAGAGAGCGTTGCTGCCGGTCGTCGCATCCACCACGAGCCACGTCTCATGCGGCGCTTTCGCGTCCTGCTTCGCGATACTGCGCTTCACCTTGTCGAGCTCGGCCATGAGGTTGCTCTTGGTATGCAAACGCCCCGCGGTGTCGCAGAGGAGGAACTCGACGTCCTTCCGCTCCGCCGCTTGATACGCGTCGTAGCAGAGCGCGGCCGGGTCCGCGTTGTATTGACCCTTGATCATCTCCACGCCGATCCGATCCGCCCAAATCCCGAGCTGCTCGATGGCCGCCGCGCGAAATGTATCCGCCGCCGCCAGCATCACACTGTGCCGTTTCGATTTCAGGTAATGCGCGAGCTTCGCCGTCGAAGTGGTTTTGCCGGTTCCATTCACGCCCACGATCAGGATCACCTTCGGCCCAGCCGGTAAGGGCCGGAGCGGCGGCGGCGAAATCGGCAGGACGCGCGCGATCTCATCCCGCGCCACTTCCGAGATATCATTCGACGTGATGGTCTGCGTCTTCGCGCGCTCCTGCAGCGCCTCGAGGATGCGCATGCTCATTGGAACACCGAGATCTGCGCGGATGAGCGATTCCTCCAGCTGATCCCAGTCGACAGGCTTGCCGGTAAATTTTTGAACTAAGGACCGAAGAAAATTCATGCGCGAGCGGTGAAACTAGCCCATCGCGCCGTGGTCTGCGCCCAGTTTCACGAGGGGGCAGCAGCCTGTTCGTGGCTCCTCTGAGTGCCGCGCGTAGGCGGCTCACTTGTAGGATTTTACCTTAGAGGCGCGCAAGACCTCACCCCAATTGTGGCCGTCCTCCGCGACCACGAAACTCGCACTGCGTTCGACACCCCCGGAGGCATTCGAACCACCCAACTACATCATGATCACCCCTACCATCAGCCCCTCCGCCATTTCACGTGTGCCGTTTGCGCCGGCGAGTAATCCACCGTCCGACGAAAAGCTCATGGAGCGCATCGCGAGCGGCGAGCAGTCTGCCCTGAGCGCGCTCTACGAGCGCCACGGGAAGATGCTCAAGAACGTCATCTACC
>JALZAD010000021.1 GCA_030948555.1 Verrucomicrobiota bacterium
AAGCAACACAGTCATTGCCGAGCGCACCTTTGCTGCACCGCTGGCGCGGCTCGCCATCTCTGATGACGGCACGCGCGTCGCAGTCGTCGAGTTGTCGCGCGAAAGCGAAGTTCTGCGGGTGCTTCGGCTCGACCGGCCTAACGAGTGGAGTGCTCCGCTTTGCACAGGCACAGACATAGCGTGGGAACCTATCCGAAGTGGCGGCGCGTTACTCGCGGTCTGTGGCAACGGACCGAATCCTTTGCCCGGTCGGCTCGTCCGCTTCGATGCTGCGGACGGTCGCGTGTTGAACGAACGCGCGATCGTTCGCTTCAAGACGCTCGCGCATCCGCCGGTGATCGGCGCGCGTGGCTGGATGGCGGTAGTCGGTCGCTCGTACAAAGATCTCGAAGTTGTGGCGCTTCCGGGCCTTGAGACGATCTCTGTCGACGAGCAATCTTCGGGAGAAGCAGCGGAGGATTACCTCCTCGATGACGCGCGCGACTCGCTCGTCGTCGCGCGCGGTCCGCGCATCTACAGCGGCCCCGCGAGGACAAGCGGAGAACGCAGTCTCGCAGGTGAGTTGCGGCCATCGGGTCTCGCCGTATCTGATCCGACGCGCCATCTCAATTGGCTGCCGGATGGTCGTTGGATTGCGGCGGGCGATGGTTCGATGTTGGTCGAAGGCGAAGCACCGCAGGCGCGTCCCGCATCTGGCGCGCATGCGGTCGTTGCGCTATCTGGCGGGCGACAACTCGCGCTGCTCGAGTCGGAGCGACTCGAGATTCGGCCGGAAATCCTTACCGATTTGTCGGGCGCCGGCGTCACGCGGTTTGCTGGTGATGACGCTGAAGGTCGCGGCACCGCGTTCACCGCGGACTCGCGGTTCGCACTTTATCAATCGTGGCGACGGGACGGACTCGAACGTGTCGCGCTCGGAGGCGAGCAGCGTGGTGAGATCGACGGCGAGTGGACCCGTTTTGCGAAGCAGGCAGAGTTCGAATGGTCCGCCTTCCCTGCTGTTCATCCGGCAGGCGCAGCGCTGACAAGTGTCGATGGCCAACTCGCCATCTGTGAAACAGGGCCGCCGCGGATTTTGCCAAATACCGCAGGTGCGTGGTCTGCGAGCACATCACGCGACGGCACTTCTCTCGCCGTCGCAGTCGTTGATGGCGTGCGGCTCTTTGATTGGCGAACCGGCACGATGCTGCGCGAGTGGAAACTTGCGGAAGGTCCGTTCCGCGTCGCGATCTTCGAGCGAAAAGACGCGCCGCATGAGCGAGTCGTGCTCGCGTTGGGCAAAGATTCCACGCTCTACTACCTGCCGGTAAACGGCGATAGCCCGGTCGCGCATCGGATGCCGTTTGGTGTAAACGGCTACTATCCAGCACCGATCGCGGTTGCCTCAGAAGCGGCGTTGATCGCAGCTGCGCTCGACGGTTCGAGCTTTGCCGTTTACGACCTGAGTTCGTGGCCTGCTGCGCCGCGACTGCTGCAGCGTTTTGCAGGCGCGGCGACTGCAACTGCTCTCGCGTTTAGCCCGGACGCAGCGCGGCTCGCGATCGCGAGCGACGATCATCGGCTATCGATCTGGGACTGGAAGCACGAGCTGGTGCTACTCACCCTTCCACTGCACAGCACCTGCGCGAGCATCGCCTTCAGTCCAGACGGCCAATGGCTAGCCAACACCGACTACGCGCCGAGCCTTGTGCTCCGGCGGGCCGCGTCGCTTCAGGAAGCAGCGGAGTGAGAATATTCTGTAACACGCGCGGATGAATGAACCTGAACAAGGTAACCAGCCCCATCTCATTCACCCATGCATAAGCTAAAACTCCTCCTCTCCGTCACCTTCATCGCCGTCTCACTTGGCCTCCTCGTTTTCGCCTTTGCTCCGTATGCGGGCGCAGGTCGAAGAGAGATCAATCCTGCAGGTGTGGATCCTGACCTTCCGAGCGGGGCCACCAAGATCGACAAGGAGGCATACCTCAATCTGCGAAGTGAATGGACCATGCTGCGCCGCGGCTACGATCCGAACCGGCCGTTTGATCCTGATGCGCGGACGCGTGCAATCGAGCAGATGGGCCGGCAAATCGCCGCAATTGAATTTCAGCGGATGGCGCTCGGCGCTGCGGCACCCGCGTTAAGTGCAACTGCGTGGACGCCGCTCGGTCCGGCGCCAGTTCCAGCAGGCCAGACGAGCAACCGCGCGGACCCGGTTACGGGTCGCGTCATCTCAATCGCGATTCATCCGACGAATCCTGACATTGTTTTTGTCGGCACGGCTTCTGGCGGGCTTTACCGCACGTTAAATGGGCAGACAGCGAATCCGACGTGGACGCCCTTAATGGACACGGTGCAGATGCAATCCAATGGTTTCAACGCGCTAGGAACCCTCGCAATCGGCGCGATCGCGATTGCTCCCTCGGACCCGAACATTGTCTATGTCGGCACGGGCGAACAGAAGAACGGTTTTATCGGAAGTGGTTTGTATCGCATCGACAACGCGACGACCGGCACGCCCACCCTCGTTGGGCCGATCAATCCTTCAGCCGACTACGGGAACGGCGTGACGCCGACGTTTACCTACCGGACGATCAGCCAAATCGTGGTCCACCCGACGATGCCCGGAACGATCTTCGTCTCGACCGCCGACGGGCAAGCCGGCCTCACCACGCATAACGGAACAACACCCCCTGCCGGTGTCCCACCAAAAGGCATCATGGGTATTTACCGCTCCACGAACGCGACGGACGCGGCGAGCGGGGTTGCGTTTACGAAGTTGAAAGTGAACGGGCTGGACGGCTTCGCGACGGGCAACACCGACATCAGCGATATGGTGACGGATCCTTCGGATGCGACTGGGAACACAATCATCGCATGGGCGCGGAACGGCGGAGGCCCGGACTCAAAACCGACGGCCTGCACGGAGAACTGTACCGGTGTGTACCGTTCCATCGATGCGCTGGCGGCGACGCCGACCTTCACGCAGCAGCTTGCCTCGCTGAATGGAGACGTGCGCGGCGAGTTGTCGATCAACAAGGTCGGCTCACTCGTCACCGTGATCGCGGCGACGGGCGAAAAGCCTGCTTCCGTACCTGTGAAGCCGAACCCGAATAACTGCAAAGACGACCAGTTCGGACTGATTCGGCGGTCGGTTGACGGCGGCGTCACTTGGCCAAACACGGACAGCACCGCGGCGAACACTGCTGGGTTGCTGCGCGCCGGTGATGGCTTCTGCGGCGGGCAATGCTTCTACGACATCGGTGTCGCAATCGATCCGACGAATTCAAACTTCATCCAGATCGGCGGCAACGCGAACTATGGCGGCTGCCAGGTCCTGACGAAGCGCTCGACTGATGGTGTCACATTCGCGGAGAACACCACCGGTCTGCACGGCGACGTGCAGGTCTTCGCAGTCTCTTCGTCGAACCCCGCGATCGTCTGGACCGGCAATGACGGCGGTACCTGGAGATCGACTGATTCCGGCGGCACATGGACGAGCATGAATGGCGACCCGGCTGCGAGCACGAACCCAGCAGGCAAGCTAAGCGCGAGCCAATACATCAGCATGGCCACGCACCCGCGGGATCGGGAGTTCTTGATCGGCGGAACGCAGGATAACGGCACGCATTTGAAGCGCGCGCAAACCGACACCGCGGAATGGCAGCAGGTCGCAGGTGGCGACGGCGGCTACGCGGCAATCGATCAGAACGCGACCGACGCCGAGAACGTCACGATGTACCACACCTTCTTCAACCTCATCAACGGCGCTGACACGCAGATCACCTACGAGCGGGTCCTGACCGCGACCGCTGCGAAGAACAAGAACTGGACCAGCTTCAATTGTGTTGCTGGGGGGGCCAACAACACGCGCATCGATTGCAACGCGAGCGCCGTGAGCTTCTACGCTCCGATGGTGCTCGGGCCGGGTAATCCAAACACGCTATACTTCGGAACGGACCGGCTCTATCGCTCCGCTGATCGTGGCGACACGATGCAGCTCGTCAGTCAGGCGCCGATTGTTCCTAACGTAGAGATCACGTCGATCAGCGTCGCTCCAGGCAACGACAACGTGCGCCTGCTTGGGATGCGCAACGGCACCGTGTGGGCGACCACGGATGGATCGACCATGCTGACGAACGTCACGCCTGTGGGTGCGCCTGCCGGGGTAACAGTCGGCAAGGTAATGATCGACCCCAACATCACGAATGCTGGCACGATCACTGCCTACATTGCGTATGGCGGACTAGGGACTAGCGCCGCTCCAGTTACCCACGTCTGGAAAACTACCAACCTAGCCGGCGGAGCTGGTACATGGGTCGCGATGAGTAACGGATTGCCAGACGTACCAGTCGACGCCATCGCGATCGACCGACTCAGTGCAACCGCGCCAAATCCTGCCAGCACGATCTACCTCGGAACAGATATTGGTGTGTATCGCTCAACCGACGGCGGCGGGACCTGGGCAGTCTATAACCCAGGCAATACCCTGCCGGTGCTACCCGTCTTTGACATGGCGTTCCAGCAGGACGCGATCTCTGGTAGTCGCATTCTGCGACTCGCAACCTTCGGCCGCGGCATCTGGGAGATTCAAACGGCACTGCCGCCAACGCCGTCGCTCGTCGTCTCGCGGAAGTTGCATAACGGTGTGGCCTTCGATATTCCGTTACCTCTTTCCGGTAACCCCGGGATCGAATGCCGCCTCGGCGGAGCAATAAATGACTACCAGGTAGTCTTTACCTTCCCGTCTGCTGTTACCTTCAATAGCGCGGCAGTGACTTCGGGAGCTGGATCAGTCACGAGTTCGACTGGCAGCGGCACAACTACGGTGACGGTTGACCTTAGTGGCGTTACCACACAACAACGAACGACGATCACTTTAAGTAATGTGAGCAACGGGACCTCCGTAGCAGACGTGAGCGTGCCGATGGCGGTTCTGGTCGGCGATGCGAACGGGGATGCCTCCGTCAACTCGGCCGACGCAACCACCACGCGGAATGCTTCCGGCCAAACTGTGAACGCCACAAACTTCCGAGCGGACTGCAATGCAGATGGATCGATCAACAGCGCCGACGCAACGGTCGTCCGCGCGAGATCGGGAAACTTCCTCCCATAACTTGGCACGCGGGAGCCGCCGTGTCCGAGTTGTTTTAACTTGGCACGGCGGCGCTCTCTTTCTGCCTAGGGCAGATGAGCGCCGGAAGGGTTACAAGTCATCTCGATCACCGTGTAACGCTTATTTAGCTCTTCCAGCTCGCTCCGCTGTTTTTGCAGAAGCTCGCGATAATCGGGCGGTGGATAACCCCAGCAGCCGATCAGATGGTAGAAGGTGATTTCCCGCTCGTTAGCATCCACTAGCTTGTTAGCGCTACTACACAAAGCACCCACCGCGGCCAGCTTCTCCTCTACAGTTACTTGTCGCATGTCAGATGACGAACCTTGCACCGTAGCCGCAACGTCGCGTAACTGAACGCCAGGTGGCAGGCAGTTAGTCACATTTGCAGCGCCTTCTCTGCTGGCTGTGGGTTCATGAGCGAAACTCACTGCTGACAGCGCGCAGAGGAGCGGCACAATAAATCGGATAGATGTCATTGGCAGGCCGGCGCGCGGAGGTTGGAGTGAACAGGTTCTTTTGCCACGCGACGGAACACTACCACATCAACAAGTTTGGGCTCCGCGATGCCGCGCCGCACGTCAGCGAAGCCGGGCGGATGAAGCTTGGCATGGTCTAACGAATCGTTCGTCACGTAGAGTCCGCTGATTCGCTGCTCGCCCGACGCGGGCGAGGTTGTTAGAGGTCGGCGAGGATGACCGAAGGCGATGTGCAGCTTGGGCTCGCGCAAAGCTCGTATGACTTCAACGCCGCGTAGCAGCGCAGCGGGATCGTGAACGGCTGACCGACATCGCGAAAACTGCTCCGTGGCACGCGCGTGACGCTCGGCTGCAGTAACGTCTTCGATCGTGATCCGCCGCGAGCGAATGATAATTTTCCACGTTTCATCTACGACCCGATCGGGCGCTTCATCTACGCGAGCGCGACAAAGACGTTCTGAGGTCGCGCGACGGGATCGTTGCTTGACACCTCAGCGCGCTTTCTTACTGTGGCGACTCCCTTTCGCCGGCGAAACATTCGTCGGCTCTGACCTATGC
>JALZAD010000070.1 GCA_030948555.1 Verrucomicrobiota bacterium
GTGTTGTCGGTTGAGCCGTCGTCGACGAGGACGACTTCGTAGTAGGGGTAGTCGACGTTGCCTAACGAGTCCAAACACGCGGCGAGCGTCTTCGCGCCATTGTAAGAACAAACGATCACGGAAACCGGCGGCGTCTCTGGCAAGGGCGGACGCGCCACGTCGAATTGATTTGCGCCAAGTTTGTCACGCAGCGCGCAGAACGACTGCTTCGGCTGCCGCTCGCGCGTGACGATGCCGAAGGCCCAGTCCGTGATCTCCTGCTCGCCGGTGAACCATTCATCCGTCCAGGCGAAGAAGACGGTGCCGGCGAGCCCGCATCGCACCGCGCTGTCGACATGCCAACCGAGCATCTCCGCCTGTTCGGCTTCGGTGTGGCGGATCGTGTCCATGCCGAACTCGCCGAGGATGAGCGGGCGATCTTCCGCTAGATTTTGCAGGCGCAGGGTGTAGCGCTCGAAGTCGCGCTGGTTGTGCAGGTAGACGTTGAAGCAGAAAAAATCGACGTTCTGCGGGAGGAGAAACTCGGTCGGCGGGAAGCTCGCGTAGGAGTAGAGAACGTCCGGGTTCTCCGCGCGCGCGACGCGGATCAGGTGCTCGAGAAATTCCGTGACGCGGCGCACGCCGAGCCAGCGGACCATGGTGCTCGAGATCTCATTACCAACGAGGTAGCCGAAGATTGCAGGATGCCCCGCGTGCTCGGCGACGGCGTTGCGGACCGCATCGGTGATCTCGTCGCGCGCCGCGGCTTTGCGCAGGAACTCCACATGTTTCGCCCAAGGGAGCGTGATCAGGACGCGCATCCCCGCGGCCGCACATTGATCAAGAAACCAGCGCGGCGGCTGGTGATAGATGCGGAGCAGGTTCAGTCCGAGCTCGCGCATGAGCGCGAGATCTCGACCAAATTGCTCCGGCGTGCCGAGGTAGTTTCCCTCAAGGTCCGGCTTGAACGGACCGTAGGTGACGCCCTTCGCGAAGAACTTCCGATCGCCTTCGAAGAAGAATTTTGCGACGGCGCGGACTCGACCCGGCGGAGCGGAACTCACAGTCGAGTTCCCTAGTCGAATGGCCGGAGCGGCGCAAAGATTTTGCTCGGCGCGCGTTACAGCCGCGGGCCGAGGATCTGCCGGAGCTTGAGCATGCCCCGACGAATCCGCGCCTTCACCGTGCCCAGCGGCTCGTCCAGTTGCTGCGCGATCTGCTGTTGCGTCAGGCCTCCAAAGAACGCGAGCTCGATGGCGCGGCGTTGGTCGGCGGATAGCTGGATGACTGCGCTGCGGACGATCTCCTTCGTCTCATGCGCGGCGGCTTCGTCGGACGAATCCTGCTCGACCATCCCGTCCCAAATCTGCGCCTCTTCGGAGACGTCGTCGTGCAGGCGGCGGCGGCGTTGGATGCGACGAAGGTGATCAATCGCTTTGTTCCGGGTCAACGTCATGGCCCAGGTGAGCGGTTTACCGCGACGCGCGTCGAACACCGAAGCCTTTTCCCAGATTTGGACGAACGCTTCCTGCACCACTTCCTCGGCGTCTCGCGCGTTGTTCAAAACGCGCATCGCGGTCGCGAGAAGCACGCCGGAATAGCGGCGGTGGAGTTCGGCGAGGCTTTTATCATCGCCGGCTGCGGTGCGACGGAAAAGTTCAGGATCTTCGATGAGGTTAGCGGGAGTGGCGATGGTAGACATATAGTAGCTTAGGTATAGACAACTACTAGACATTCGTTAGACAAAAGCAAACCGGACGTGAAGTTTTTCTGCCGACGCGTCTCAGCTCAATGCAAGCAGCGCCGCAGTCACGACCTCAGCGGTTCGATCGATCTCCGTCTCGCCATGAGCAGTGGAGATGAAGCCGGCTTCGAACTGCGATGGCGCGAAGTAGACGCCGGCGTCCAAACAGTGGCCGAAGTATCTCGCGAACGCGGCGGTGTCGCTGCGTTTCGCATCCGCAAGATTCGATACCGGCTGGTCAGTGAAGAAGAGGCAGAACATCGAGCCAATGCGGTGAAAGGTGAACGAACGTCCGGCGTTCTTCAGCGCGGCGCGCATCGCTTCTTCCATCTCGGCGCCGCGTTGCTCAAGCAGTTGCCACGCGCTGGTGCGCTCCAGTTCGCGCAGCTGCGCGAGCCCCGCGGCCATCGCCAGCGGATTACCCGAGAGCGTGCCGGCCTGGTAAACAGGACCAAGCGGCGAGAGTTGATCCATGATCTCGGCCCGGCCGCCGAACGCGCCGACGGGAAGTCCGCCGCCGATCACCTTGCCAAGAGCGGTCAGGTCCGGCGTCACTCCATAGATTTCCTGAGCTCCGCCGCGTGCGAGGCGGAAACCGGTCATGACTTCGTCGAAAATCAGGAGCGCGCCTTCGCGTGAGCAGATTTCTCGCAACGACTCGAGGTAGCCTTCGCCCGGCAGATACAAGCCGGCGTTCGCGGGAACCGGTTCGACAATGATCGCCGCAATCTGTCCGGAGTCGGCGGCGAATGCGGACTGGACGGCCTCGATGTCGTTAAAGGGTAAGGCGATCGTGAGGGCGGCTAGCTCGGCGGGCACGCCGGCGCTATCCGGCTTCCCATGTGTTAGCGCGCCGCTTCCTGCATTGACGAGGAGTGAGTCAACGTGGCCGTGGTAGCAACCTTCGAACTTGATGATCTTGTCGCGATGCGTGAAGCCCCGGGCGAGACGGATGCAAGACATCGTCGCCTCCGTGCCGCTATTCACCATCCGCACCTTCTCGACTGAAGGAACGCACGAGCAGATGAGTTCCGCCATCTCGACCTCGCGCGGATTCGGAATCCCGAAGCTAACGCCGCGCGCGGCGGCTTCGTTGATCGCTTGAAGAACGACATCCGGCGCATGTCCGAGAATCGCGGGACCCCAGGTGCCGACGTAGTCGATGTATTCCTGGCCGTCGACGTCCCAGATCTTCGCGCCTTTTGCTCGCTCCACGAAAAACGGGGTTCGCCCAAGCCCACGAAAGGCGCGGACAGGCGAGTTCACGCCGCCGGGGATTCTCGCCTGAGCGGCTGCGAAAAGCTGGGCGGAAGAAG
>JALZAD010000076.1 GCA_030948555.1 Verrucomicrobiota bacterium
CTGCAGCATTGTGCCGGGGCTATTCTTTGCGCCGCCCGGTTCGCACCCGATGGAAACCTCGGACAAGGCGGTGCAACGCTTTCACGGGCAGACCTGGGCGCAGCGCGCCAGTCATCAAATTTCAAAACCACTCGAACTCAGCTTCGCCTTTCTGAAACAGGAGGACCTCACGCTCGTAGCGCTCTTGCGCGACGTTCCGATTCCTAACCGACCAAATGCGCAGGTCGGTCCGAAGTTCCCGCCCTACTTCTGCTCGATCGACTGGGAACGCCGCGCTCGCATGGTCGAGCAATGCGCGCGACCCGGCCGCTTGCAGGACCGGGTGAAGAACGGGTGGATTGCGCTCTTCACTCCGCCTCCGCCTCCCAGCTTCGTCCCGCCGAAAGCGTTCGCTGCGAAAGTGCAGACCGCGATCAAAACGCGCTTCGGCGATACGGTCGAAGCGGTGCATAAATTTCAGACCCGCGGCGGGAAGGTGGTCTTCGTGCGCTTTCCGATGAGCGGCCAACTCAAAGAACTGGAAGATCAACAAACGCCGCGCGCGAAAACATGGGACCCGTTGATCCAGGCGAGCGGCGCACCCGGCATCTACTTCGAAGACTTTCCGGAGCTGGCGAGCTTCCAATGTCCGGAATGGTCGCACTTGTCGGCCGGTGATTCGGTCGAGTTCACGAAACGGCTCGTGCCGCATCTGCGCACTGCGCTCGGGATGTAGGACGTCGGCCGGATGTGAAAAGCGTGTCATCCTGAGCCGCAAAGACGGCGAAGGACCTCACATAGGGTGGTGGGTCACACATCGATGGTCCGTCTGATCACCAGGGTAGGTGTGAGGTCCTTCGGCGCGCTGCGCCAGCCTCAGGATGACATGCTTGCAGTGTCATGCGCTCGTCGCTGATCATTCCCTCTGTTCCGAATGCCTAACGAACAGTCCACCTCATCCCACGGCCTAGCGCGCCAGCTCGGCCTTTTCGGAACGACCATGGCGGTGATGGGCGGCATCATCGGCGCGGGCATTTTTATCAATCCCTATTTGGTCGCGCAGCGGGTCCACACGCCGCTGCTCATCATCGGCGCGTGGATCGCGGGCGGCGTGATTGCGCTTCTCGGCGGCTTCATTTATGCGGAGCTGGCGGTGCGATTGCCGGTGGTCGGCGGCCAATACGCTTATCTGCGCGAGGCGCTGCATCCGGCGGTCGCTTTCATCTACGGGTGGGTCTTATTGCTCGTCATCCAAACGGGCGGGATGGCCGCTGTCGCGGTGACGTTCGCGCGCTACTTCATCGAGCTCACCCATTGGCCGATCAACGACTCGTTAGTCGCGGTCGCAGCGCTCGCCTTGCTCACCGCGATCAATTGCCTCGGCGTGCGGGTCGGCAGCCGTGTGCAATCCTCGATGACCTTGACGGCGATCGGCGCGATCGCGGTGCTCATCATCTGCAGTTTTACGCACGCTCCGCTGCAACAGCCGATCTTCGAACGCGGCATTCCCGAGCCGATCACGTTTGTCGTCGCCTTCGGCGCGGCCATGACGCCGGTTCTTTTCGCGTATGGCGGCTGGCAGACGTCGAGTTTTCTGGCGGGCGAAGTGCGTGATGCGCCGCGCGTGTTGCCGCGCGCCTTGATCATCGGAGTTCTCGGAGTCATCGCCGTCTACACGACGGTGAACCTGGCTTACCTCCGCACACTCGGTGACGCGGGGCTGCGTAACACCACGACGCCTGCATCGGCAGTCATGAATGGCTTGTTTGGCCTCGGCGGCGCGCGCTTCATCGCGGCGGGAATCGCGTTCTCCGCCTTTGGATTTCTCGCGCAATCGATGCTGACCGCGCCGCGCGTTTACTTCGCTATGGCGGATGACGGCGTCTTCTTCCGCAGCGTTGCCTGGGTGCATCCGAAGACGCGCGCGCCGGTGATCGCGATCGCGCTGCAAGGCATCTGGGCCATCGTCATCGCGTTGACCGGCACGTATGCGCAGGTTGTGAACTACGTCGTGGCGATGGATTGCATCTTCATCGGGCTTACGGCCGTTTGCCTTTTTGTGTTGCGACAACGCTCATCGGCGGCGGTTCCGTTTCGCGTGCCCGGGCATCCTTTCACGACGCTGATCTTCATCGCCGCGGAGTGGCTCATTGTGGTCGCCACGTTCAAGCACGACCCGGTGCGCTCATCGATCGGACTCGGGATTGCCGCGGCCGGGCTGCCCGCGTTTTTCCTCTGGCGCGCACGCAACAAAGCATGAGTGAACGAACGATGCGCTCGCGCTACATGGAATGGGCGAAGACTCGTTCGCAGGCGCGCTTCAATCTCGCGACCAGCGGGATCACCAACGTGATGATGGCGGAGTTCCCGCCGGTGCGAATCGAGGAACTCGAGATCACGCACGGCGGTTACGGATATCAGCCGTTGCTCGAGGCGATCGCGGAACACAACGGCGCAACGGCTGATTGCGTCGTGACCACGGCTGGCACATCGATGGCGAACCATCTCGCGATGGCCGCGGTGCTCGCGCCCGGTGATGAAGTGTTGATCGAGCAACCGGCTTACGGACCGCTAATCGAAGTCGCGGAATATCTCGGGGCACGCATCAGGCGATTGCCGCGTCGCACTGAGAACGACTTTGCGGTCGAGTTTGAGGAGATCGGTCCCGCGACGCGATTGATCGTTCTAACGAATCTGCACAACCCGAGCGGCGCATTGATCTCTCCGGAAACGCTGCGGCGCATCGGCGAGGCGGCGCAGCGTGTCGGCGCGCATGTCCTGGTCGACGAAGTTTATCTCGAAATGCTCTTCGATCCGGGCGCGCCGTTTGCCTTCCGTCTCGGTGCGGAGTTCGGCGGCGAGAATCCGTTCATCGTTACGAGCAGCCTGACGAAGCTCTATGGCCTTAGCGGTCTGCGTTCCGGCTGGATCATCGCCGCGCCAGCGCTCGCGCGACGCATCTGGTTGCTCAACGATCTCTTCGCGGCAACGGCGCCGCACGTGCCGGAGCGCATGTCGGTGATTGCGTTTGAGCATCTCGATCGATTCCGCGCGCGCTCTCGGGAATTGCTGGAGGCGAACCGACCATTGATGGACGCCTTCCTCGATTCGCGCAGCGATCTCGAATGCTTCCGGCCGCCCGGCGGCACCGTCTTCTTCCCTCGCCTAACGAGTGGTGACGCGGAGAGTTTCTTTGAGCTGCTCCGCGAGAACTACGAAACGACAGTCGTGCCCGGCAGCTTCTTTGAAATGCCGCAGCATTTCCGGATGGGAATCGGCGGCTCGACGGAAGAGCTGAGGGCAGGACTCGAAAGATTGAGCGCCGCACTCGACGTTTTTTCGAACTTATGAGGTTCGAGGCGCTTTGGTCATCCCGAGCCAGCGAAGACGGCGAGGGACCTCACGCGGGGTGATGGTTCACGCTTGTGCCGCTTGAGTGAACAGCAGCGAGCAGGCGAGGTCCTTCGGCGCGCTTCGCCAGCCTCAGGATGACATGCATGCCGCATCGCTACGCACTTGATCAACCTCTCGCGGCCAGCGTCGATCAGGGACACACTCCGCAATGAAATTTCTCCGCCGGTTCCATCTCTATCTGGGCTGCCTTTTTGCGCCGATGTTGATCCTGTTTGCTGTCTCCGGCGCGTGGCAGCTCTTCAATTTTCACAAGACAAAGAAGGA
>JALZAD010000114.1 GCA_030948555.1 Verrucomicrobiota bacterium
GTCGCGCCGTAGATGTCGCCGCCCGCCAGCATCGCTTTCGCCGCGCCGTAGAAGTAGGTGAAATCAGCCGTCCGTCCGCTGCGGTGGACGTTGATCGCGACGTGCACGACCGAACCGACCAGGAGCAGCGCCGCGCCGACGATTACCGTGATCCGCCAGCTGCGACGTGATACCATCTTCTCCGTCGCGCCTACTTCGTGATGTAATCCCACTCTTCGCCACCGCGCCTAACGAGTGCTTCCACGTCTTCGTCCAGGAGGAAGCGCTCGTCCGCGAGCTTCTTCGCCGCCTCCGAAAACTTGCTCAGGTATTCGTCGCGCGAGGAATATCTATCCGCGATCGGCTGGCGTGAGTCGCCTTCCGTTTTCGTCTTCGGCAAAGGCAACCAGGAGCCAATGAAGCTGACTCGCTCGTTAGGCATTCCGACTTTCGGATCGCGCAAATTCCAGCCGGTGTAAGTCGCGAGCGGCACCTCCAGCTCCGGCAAACGCACCCCGCCGAGATCGTTCCCGTCCGCGTCCACCTGCGGAACAAGGGTCGGGAAGGGCTTGCCGACGCCGGGCGGCTGCTTCGTGATGATGCGCTTCTTCCATTGCGGACCAAAGTCGAGCCGCAGCGCTTCATGCACGCGCTCCGGCAACTTGACGCCGGGGACCTGCGGAAACTTTACCGCCTCGCGCCTAACGAGTGTTCCATCCGCGATCTTCGGGTAGCGACTCTCCGGCGGCTCCTTGCCCTCGCGCTCCCAGTCATCCATCGCCACAAAAAGCGCCCGCCAGAACCAACGCACCGGGTTCGGATTCGGCAGATGCTGCGATGCGAGGCTCGGCTCCGTTTCCGGCGTGGGCGGAAACGCCCGCGAGAAATGCTGCAGCCCGGCAAGGTAATAGATGCGCGCATTCTCCACCGGCGGCACATCGCGCTTTCCATCCGGCGAGGTGTGGATGAGCGACCCCGCGCGCGACCAGTATTCGTACGAAGTGTTGGTATAGAAGATCTTCGGCAAAACACCGGCCGCCGCGGTGCGATCAAGCAGACCGGCAGTTTGTCCGGATTCGGGCTCGCGTTGCGGCGAGTCCGTGAACGGGAACAGATCGGTGGGATAAAACAGCGCGGTGGTTGGCTGCGCATCGCGCGACGGTTGCGCGAAGCGATGATTGAAGCTGCCGATGCCCGCACCCGCCACGTGGACGAACATCCCGTCGATCGCACGCTTCCCCGCCTCATCCGCGTTGAACCCTTCGAGCAGGAAGTGCCGCAGGAATCGCCCGCTCTGCGAAATGCCTAACGCGTAAACCCGCTGCGCGGAAGCGAGCTCGTTCTCGGGTTCCTTCAGGTAGGACGCGAAGTCGCGCACCGCGGCGAAGCCAAGCCCTGCGATCACCGGATCCTTCGCGCGATAAACAATCTCGTAAATCTTCCCAGGCTCGAAGCCGTCATGGAGCCGAACACCGCGCGCATCTTCCGTGAACTCCCAGTTCGCGCGCGGGACCGTCCGACGTTGCGCAAACGGCGCGTCGCGCACCGTCAGCACATTCGCCGCGTCCTTCGGATTAGAGCAGGCGTACTCCGTCCCGCCAATGCTGCCGCTGATCAGATGACCCAGCGGATGCACCTCCATCTTCTCGTTAGGCACAAAGTCCGCACGCACTAAACCCGTGATCGACTTGCCACCTTCCTCATGCGCGACCGGCGCCTGCATCCGCATCATGTTCGGCTCGTCCCGCGCATCCCATTGCCACCCCAGCCAGGCAACGGTCACACCGCGCCGCATGAGAAATCCATCGCCAAATTCCTCCTCCGTAGCCGGATCGCGAGATCCCTTCCCGCCATTCATCAGCGCAAGGATCCCCTTCCCGCCGCGATTCGGAATTTCGAGTAACACGGACCCGCTCGCGTGCGCCGCATCCTTCGGCCGGAGAATGTAAAAATCCGCAGCGAACTCCACCTCGCCCTTCGCATTCCGCGGCGCCTTCTCCAGATCGACGATTAACTTGTTAGGCGCCGCCTCCGGCTTCACCGAGAAGTGCACCTTCCCCACGACTTTCTCGTAAGCACCAGTGTCGCCGAATGCCTTCCCGTCCAGCACATCGGCTCGCGACAGAATTTCAACCCGCTCAACCCGCGCCTCACCCGCGCGACTCCAAAGCAGAAAGAGAACAGTGCAAGCGAGACCAACGGCCCAGGTTCTCATCGCGCTACTGAGACATGGAAACCGAACGCAGCAAATCGCCGGCGTTGTCTCGCCGGATTGATCGCACGCCGCGGACAATCTTCGTCTGCTACGCGCTCGCGCGCCTGGGCGCAGACGAACTGGTTAGGGCTGGCGGTCGAGCCAGCAAACTTCTTTGCATCGCTACACCACCCCATTCATTGGCTTGCTCTTTTGTGCGTCCGCCTTCGCAGCGGAGGAATGGAAGGACGACTCGAACAACAAAGGCGTGCTCATTCAGAGTCGCGCGCACCTCGGGACGTCGCTCCTCGAGTTTCGTGCGGTCGGGACCGTCGATGCCCCGACGCGCCGGGTCTTTGCCGTTCTCGACGACACGGCGGCGTATCCAAGTTTTATGCCGTACGTCGCGAGTGCGCGTCTCCTGAAACGCGAGGAGAACGCGGTCGTCGTTTACCAGCGTCTTGATCTGCCGCTCGTTCAGGATCGCGATTACACCTTGCGGACGCGTTTTGAAAAAGCGCAGACGGACGCCGGCCCGGTTTATCGGATGCGCTGGACGCCGGTAAACGAGCTTGGGCCGGCGGCATCTCGCGGGGTCGTCCGCGTGAACGAATGCGAAGGCGGCTGGCTGCTCGAGCCGCTGAGCGAATCAAGCACGCGCGCGACCTACACCATCTTCACCGATAGCGGCGGCGCTCTACCGGCTTTCCTCGAGAACAGCGGCAGCCGGATCGCGATCCGGAAATTGTTCGAAGCGATTCGCAAGCAGGTGCACGCCGCGAAGTACGCGACGGAATAGCTGCGCCGGCCGCGCGACCGGGTTGCGAACTTCGGAAGCAGCCAGAGGTTTCGGCCTATGCTGCACCGATGCCTCTTTTTTGCGCTCGTTCTCGGACTCAGCGCGGTCCCCGCGAACGCTGAACGCATCGCGCTTGTTGGCGGCACCGTGATCAACCCTGCTGATGGGAAGGTCACGCAGAACGCGACGGTTTTGATCAACGGCGACTCGATCGAAGCGGTCACATCGGGCAAAGCGGAAGGAGTCACGGACGCGAAAACGATCGACTGCACGGGCAAGTTCATCCTGCCCGGCTACATCGATACGCACGTGCACTTCTTTCAATCCGGTGACGTGTTCACGCGCCCGGACGTGGTCGACCTAACGAGTGTCCGTAGCTACGCGGACGAGCATGCCTGGATTGAGCGAAACCTGCGCGATACTTTTGCGCGTTACCTGCGTTGCGGCATCACCAGCGTGGTCGATGTCGGCGGACCAATGTGGAATTTCCGCGTCCGCGAATTAGCCGAGGAAGCGACGGAGAAGGCGCCGCGTATCGCTGCGGCGGGGCCGTTAATCTCGAGCGTCGCGCGGCCGCAGCTCGTCTTGAATGACGATCCGCCGATCGTGAAGATCGACACCCCGGAGCAAGGCGTGCAGCTGGTGCAGAAGCTCGCGAAGCACAACCCGGACTACGTGAAAATCTGGTACGTCGTGAGTCCGGACAGCCCGGTCGAGAAGTTCCGCCCCATCGTCCACGCCGTGGTTCAGGAAAGTCATCGGCTCAAGCTGCGCGTCGCGGTGCATGCGACCGAACTCGAAGCCGCGCGCGCTGCGGTCGAGGAAGGCGCGGAGCTTCTCGTCCACAGCGTGACTGACAAGCCGGTCGATGAAGCATTCGTTAGGCTGCTGCGGGAGCACGGGACAATCCTCACGCCAACGCTGGTGGTCTTCGAGCGCTACAGCCGCACCTTCGCGAATCGCCTCAACTTCACCCCGGAGGAACAGCGTTGGGGCAATCCGGAAGTGATCGCGTCGCTCGATGTCACGAAGCTGCCGGCGGACAAAGTTCCCGATCGAATCAAGAACGCGCTCGCTGATCCGGACGCGATGATGAATCGAGTGCAACAGACCTACGACGTCGCCTTCAAGAACCTGAAGACGCTGCAGGATGCCGGCATCACGATTGCCGCTGGTACCGACGCGGGAAACATCGGCACGATCCATGGGCCGTCGCTCTTCCGTGAGTTCCAGCTCATGAAAGAAGCTGGCCTAACGAGTATGCAAATCCTGCAGAGCACGACGGCCAACGCGGCCCGCACATTCGGCGGCGAAACCGGCGCGAAGATCGGATCGATCACGCCGGGCAAGCTCGCGGACCTTGTCGTGCTGAACTCGAATCCGCTCGAAGACATCGCGCGTACTTCCGACATCCATATCGTGATCAAGGACGGCGTCGTCTATCCGGCAGACGAGATCCTTTCGAAGTAGAAATGGAACCCGCCTACACCCAGGCCGAACTCCCGCCGTTGCTCCGACGCGAGAGCTTGGGCGCGAAGTTGCGCCGGTTCTTTGCCCCCTTCGCGGTGGTCGGCGCGGTCATCCTGAAGTTCCTCGGGCAGCTCAAATTCATCCTGCCGATCCTGCTGAAAACCGGCGGCTCGATGCTCCTGACCATCGGCATGTACGCGACGATCTGGGGCTGGAAATGGGCCGTCGGTTTCGTGCTCCTCATTTTCGTGCATGAATGCGGACATCTCGTCGCCGCGAAGATCTTCAACCTGCCGGTCAGCGCGCCGATGTTCATTCCATTCATGGGCGCGTTCATCGCGCTGAAAGACGCGCCGAAGAACGCGTGGATGGAAGCGTGCGTCGGCATCGGCGGGCCGTTGCTTGGCTCGTTAGGCGCGCTTGTCTGTCACATCGCGGGCTTGTCCATGAACATGCCGCTGCTCGTCGCCCTCGCGACCTCCGCCTACTTCCTCAACCTCTTCAATCTCACACCAGTCGGAATGCTCGATGGCGGCCGCATCGTGACCGCGCTTTCGCCGTGGTTGTGGTTGCTCGGATTCGGCGGATTAGCCTGGCTCGCCTGGACGCATCCGAACGTGATCGTCTGGGTTCTGCTTGTGGTATCCATTCCGCGCGTGCTCTCGCTTTTCCGCCGACGCAGCGAGGAAGAGAAGCGCTACTTTGAAGTCGCGCCCGCGCGTCGGCTCATCATGGCGGTGATGTATTTCGGACTCATCACCTTACTCGTGCTCGGCATCCGCATCGCGCACGATCAACTCTTCGACGCGCGCCAGCGTCACCTCGACAAGACCGAAACGATCCTCGAATAAAACCCGCTTCAGCGCGGCTGGCATTGCGTGCACCACGCGGTGGTGCGGCCGCCGATCGCTGCGCGTTTCAGGATCGTCTGGTGCCGCGGGCAAACGCCTTTCGCGCTCCAGCGTTCGTGGATGAGCCAGCTCGGCGGCAGGTCGGCATTGTCGTGGCCGATGACGCGCAGCGCTTCGCGTGAAACGAAACGCGTCGCCCGACGAAGCGCAGTTCGTTGCGCGGCCGTCAATGCTTCCACGCGCCGCGCCGGCGCCACTTTTGCCCGCCAGAGAATCTCATCTGCCATCCAGTTTCCCACGCCCGGAAAGCCGCTCTGCAACAGCAGCACGGCCTTGATCGGCGCGCGGCGATGGCGTGTGAGAAAGCCGTCGAAGTAGTCGCTCGTAAACTCCTCCGAGCCGATCTCCGGCGCCGCGCTCCACCAGCCCGGCGTCGACTTTTCATGATGAAAACGCACGCGACCAAACTGCCGCGGATCGCGAAAGACGAGCGCCTGCTTTCGTTGTCGAAGGACGAGGTGGTCATGCTTCTCCGCGCGGAACTCGGGCTTCTCGATGCGCAAGCTGCCGGTCATCCCGAGATGCAGGCCTAACGAGTTATCGCCCGAGAAGCGAAAGAGCATCTGCTTCCCGCGCGCGACCGAGCTGACGTAACGCGCACCAGTCAACCGCCGCACCAGCGCACGCGTGTCCGTCTCGCGGAAGATGCGCTTCTCCGCGTGCAGTTCGACGGCGCTGATCTTCTGCCCGAGACCAGCGTCCCACTGTTTCCGTGCGTATTCGACTTCAGCGAGCTCCGGCACGGCGGGACGTTACGCATTGCTCGCGCGGCGTGCTAGGTTCGAGCCGCCATGGAGAACGTGATTATTGTCGGCAGCGGTTGCGCCGGATTGACGGCCGCGATCTATGCCGCGCGCTCGAAGCTCGCGCCGCTCGTGCTCGAAGGCAGACAGCCGGGCGGGCAACTATCCACCACCACGCTGGTGGAGAATTTTCCCGGGTTTCCGGAGGGGATCGACGGGCCGCAGCTGGTCATGAACATGCACGCGCAGGCGGAGAAATTCGGCGCGCGCTTTTCGTATTCAGAGGTCACCGGATTCGAGCCGGTCGATGGCCACGTGCGCCTGCAGGTGGACGACGAGGAGTGGCTCGAGACGAAGGCGCTCATCGTGGCGAGCGGCGCGTCCGCGCGGTGGCTCGGGTTGGAGAACGAGGAGAAGCTCATCGGCCACGGCCTAACGAGTTGTGCAACCTGCGACGGCGCGTTCTATCGCAACGTCCCCGTCTGCGTGATCGGCGGTGGCGACTCGGCCGCGGAAGAGGCGCTCTTCCTCACTCGCTTCGCCTCGAAGGTTTACCTCATTCACCGACGCGACAAGTTGCGCGCTTCGAAGATCATGGCGGACCGCGTGCTGGCTTGCGCAAGCATCGAGCCGATCTGGAACACCGTGATCACGCAATACATCGCGGACGAGAAAGGCGAGATGCAGCAGGTCAGGCTGCGCAACCTCGAGACGCACGAAGAGCAATTGCTCGATGTCGCGTGCGTTTTCGTTGCGATCGGCCACGATCCGAATACGAAAGCGTTTCGCGGAAAACTCGAGACCGACCCGGACGGTTATCTGATCGCGCGTCACCTCGCGGAGAGTAAACATCCCGGCGTTTTCATCGCGGGTGACGTGGCGGACCGCGTCTACAAGCAAGCCATCACGGCCGCTGGCTCAGGCTGCGCGGCGGCGCTCGAAGCAGAGCGTTACCTCAGCGGCATCGAGCCGCATATGGCGACGGATTGAAGGTCTGCGACCTGACGCAGTTTTACGCGCCGCGCAGCGGCGGCGTGAAACGCTATCTGCACGAGAAGATCGCCTTCGTGCAGAAACATCGGCCGGACGACGAACACGTCCTGATTGTGCCCGGCGCGCAGGACACGGTCACGCCGGGTGAACGCTCGCGTATCTACTCCATTGCATCGCCGCTCGTCTCGAGCGCGACGGGCTACCGCGTGCTGCTGAACCTGCGCGCCGTCGACGAAATCATCGAACGCGAACGGCCAGACATCATCGAAACTTCCGACCCATATCAGCTCGGGTGGAAGACGCTGCGGACTTCCGCTCTGCATGCGATCCCGGCGGTCGCCTTCTACCATTCGCATTTCGCGGAAGCGTATTTCCGTGCACCAGCAGAACGGTTCGGCACGCGAGCGGCGGATGCGTTGATGCATGGCGCGCGCGCCTACGTGCGCAACCTCTACAATCAGTTTGCCGCGACGTTGGTTGCGTCAGACACGATGCGCGATCTGCTCGAGCAATGGGGCGTCACGAACGCGCGGCATGTCGGGCTTGGAGTAGACATCGATATCTTCCATCCGGCGAACGATCGCGACGCGACGCGGAGTTCGATCGGCGTTTCGCCTAACGAGCGGCTGCTTCTCTACGTCGGCCGGCTAACCGGCGAAAAGAACACGCAGACGTTATTTGATGCCTTCGAGATGCTGACGCAACGGAGCGCCGGATTTCGCCTGCTCGTCGTTGGCGACGGACCGGAACAAGCGCGCGTGCACGAGCTGACCGGCGTCACCTGGTTGCCGTACGTCAGCGAGCCCGCGCAACTCGCGACGTTCTACCGCGCGGCTGATCTCTTCGTTCATCCGGGGGTGAAGGAAACCTTCGGCCTCGCCGCGCTCGAGAGTCAGGCATGCGGAACGCCGGTGGTCGGCATTCGCGGGACGCGCATGGACGAAGTCATCCTGCATGATCAATCGGACTGGGCGGACGAGAACACCGCGCCGGCTTTGGCCGCGGCGATCGAGCGGATGAGCGCGCGAACTGATTTGAACGGGCTGGGCCTTTCCGCGTCCAACGAAGTGGCCGCGCGCTATGCCTGGACGCAGGTGTTCGAACGGCTGTTTTCGATATACGCTGAGGTAGTCGAGCGCTACAGAACCTGATTAATGAACAACGGATTCACGATTCGCAGCTACCGGGCGACCGACCGCGATGCGGTGCGGCGTCTTTGCTGTGAGACCGGTTTCCTCGGCGCGCCGATCGATCCGGTTTACGAAGATCGCGAGCTCTTCGCCGATTTCCTGACCACCTACTACACGGACCACGAGCCGGAGTCGTCCTTCGTGGTGGAGAAGGATGGCGAGTTGCATGGCTACCTGCTCGGCTGCCGGCGGCCGTTTTGGAATCAGGTTTACTCCGCCCACCAGAACATCGTGCTCTTTGTGCGCGCGCTTCTGCGTTACGCGCGCTACAACTCGCGCTCGCGCGGGTTCATCGGTTGGATCCTGATGAACGGCTGGCGCGAAGTGCCCGCCGCGCCCAGGCGCACCCCGCATTTCCACATCAACCTTCTGCCCGACGCGCGCAAAATCTCGACCACCCGCGCGCTGCTCAGCGCCTACTTCACCTACCTCTATCGCTGCGGCGAGAAGCGGGTTTACGGGCAGATCGTCACGTTCGAGAGCCGGCGCGGCGAGAAGATGTTTGAGCGTTACGGATTCACCGTCATGAATCGCGCCGAGATCACGAAGTATCGGACGTATCATCCGGAGTCCGTCTATCTCAGCACGGTGGTGAAGAACCTCGAGACCGCGGAGCCGTTGACCGTCTCCAATCGCTGAACGCCTAAGCTCCGACAAGCGCCTCATCGAGCTCGAAGATCTCCGCGTAGACGAGACGACTCGGCGCGTGCGCAGTGTTGCCTTCGTGTTCGGCGTAAGTCGCGGAGATGAATTCGTGTTCTTCGATGACGAGACGGAACTGACCGGCAGCTGGCTTTTCCGTGAAGGTGACGGTGCCCAACCACATCGCGAGATCGACATCGGCCGGTGCATGACCGTCGATCGTCGCGGCGACTTTCGCGATCTCCGGGCCGACATCGTTCCACGCCAGATCCGACGCGATCGCGGCGTCGCGCTTTTGCACGCGGACTCGGATGCGCGTCGCCGTCGCGGACGGGCTTGGTTTCGGAAACGCGGCTGATTGCACAATGGGCTTCGGTGCGCGCGGACCGACACCACTGACGGTGACGCGAATGGCGCGCGCGTGATGCGGATCAGTCGTAACTGTGGCGGAACGATCCGGCGTGAGCTGCGCAAAATCTGCCAGCACGACGCGACTGACCTTCGCGTCGGCGAGCGCGTTCGGCTGATAGCGGACAAGGGCAAGACGGACGAACGGCATGTATGTCTCGCTCGGCAGATTGATCGTGAGATCTGCAAACCAGAGCTGCGTCTTCGTGTCGTACTGCGGCGCAAATCCAACGACCGAAACACGGCCCGGTTTCCCGTCATGCTGACGTGCGGAGGCTTCCTCGAGCGAAAGATCGTATTCGATGGCCTCGCCATCGGCGAAGTGGTAGGGCTGCGGATAGCTCGTTAGGCCAGCCGTTTCCCAAATCGGATCCATGCCCCATTGCGTGAAGAACGGCTTGAACTTGTCGCGCGTGCCTTGCGTCAGTGAGCCGTTCGCATAGCTCCAAAGCGCAGCGCCGAGAAGCTCGCCTTCACCGGATGAAAACCACGGGCGCTCGAGATAAACGCGGAGACCACCGCCGTAACGCACACTCCGTTTCAGGTTCGTTTCGGTTTGCCGTTCCCAACCAAAAGTTGGGATGACGTAAGCGATCTCGGGCGCGAGCGGACGCGCCGAGGCCGGGACATTGACCAGGATGGCGTCGCTCGTGCGCGTGAACTCCGACGGCTTCATCCCCGCATCGAAGTACTCGCGGTAACGCGACGTCACGGTCGCGGTGTAGCGAATCATGTGATGCCGGGTGTCGTTCAGGACATGCCGAGGGGCAGCGTCTTCATAGAAGACAAATTCTTTGCGATCCGGCGCATCGCCCGCGCGAACGAACGCGATTTGGTCGTGCTCCAAATCGTAGTAGCCAACCGAACGGTTCTCGTCACCCGCCGCCGCGAGATAAGGTTCGCGCCGGCCGTGCAGCGGCAATTCCTCGACGTGCGAGGTGTGATGCGCGACCGCCCATTCTTTTTCATGGATGTCGTCGACCGGATCAGTCCACTCCGCGAGCAGATCGATCTTTGCCGTACTGGCAGCATGAATTCGAAGCGCGCCTAACAAGTAAGTTTCGGTCGAACCAAACCGGCGCCAGGCAGTAATTGCGGCCAACTCCGTCGGATCGGACTCGCTTCGGCTCGGCACCGTTTGCAGCGCCTCCTTTTTCTCTTCGTCGGTTTCGTCCGTCTTGTGATGAACCGCCAGGGCAGTGAATTCCGGTCGTCCGATCGGCTGCTGCGCCGCGTGCACCAGGGTGAGTAAATGCGGCGGCGTCAGCATCCAATGGCCGCCCTCAACCGCGCGCTGCAGCACATGCGCAATGCGGTCGGAATCGCGCCGGAGATACGCGGGCGATGGATTCGTGCCGGTGATGTGTTCGATGTGTTCGCGCAGCCATTGCCACACGCCCATCAACTTCAGGTCGCCGCGATGCAGGTAGCTCGACAACGGGACGACCGCCGTCTGGCCTTTCGGCAGGTAAACCGTCAGAACGCGCTCCGTGGGATTCCAACTCGGCCGAAGATCAGTCTGGTCCGGGGCGGGATCAGCCAGCGCCAGGCGAAAGCCGCGGATCTCGGCCCAGTTATCCGTTTCACCAAAGCTGATCAGGGTGGCTGAGCCGGGCCGCGGGTTGGGATCGCTTAGCGCGTTGTATTCAATCTCTCCGCCCGCGCCGGTGTCCGGCGCCACCTTTGCAATGGAACCCTCAACCGCACCGGGCAGGTCGCGCAGGGCCGCGCCGCGCGCGAGCGGATCAGGAAAATACGGCAGCGCGTCGATGCGCGCGTCGGGTTCGAGCGGATACTCGTTAGACCCATCATCTTTGCGGCCCTTGATGATGATCTTCTTCTTGTGGAACTCGCCCGCGTCACGATCCGCGATCAGCTTCCAAGTGGCGGCGTCGCTCTTCAGTTTTCCCGCCGCATCGTCAAACGTGCTCAGGCGCTCGCCCATCTCGATGCTGGCGCGTGGCGGAACGATGTGACGATCGGCCGCCGCTGTATCGGCTGGCGTGCCATCGAGCGTGATGTCGCTGTTGAAGGTGCGAATCACCAGCCGGTCGAGCGCCGAGCCGGGCGCAGTCACGACTGCTTCGTCGCGCATGATGAGGAGCGGCGCGGGCACCGGCTCGAAGCGCAGACAAACAAAACCTTCCGGATCACGCGGCAGCGCGAAGACCTGCGCCAGCGCTTCGGCAATCTTGTCGTCGTGCAGGAGGCTGTTGCCCGCGAGATCGACCGCGCGCGCGCGGAAGCGATAACGCACCCCAAAGCGCAGCGGCGGCAACGATCCGCGGACGACGCGATATTCGGCCGCGATCCGGAAAGGCGTCTCGGGCTGGTCTTCCGCGTAGTCAGGATCACCGTCCTTTGGAATGGCGCGATCCGCGTCGGCGTAGCGGCTCAAATGTTTGCCCGGCCGTGCGATGCTTAAGCTCCAGCCCGCCCAACGCGCGATTGCTTCGTGCAGATACAGTTCTCGATCACTCGCTTCTGCGCCCGGTGCAGCCTGCGTTGCTCCGAGTTGCACCCATCCCTCTTCCGGATCTTGCGCCGGATCGACCGCGACATCGCCGACTTGATAACGCGCATGTCGCAGGTGGAGCGAATGCCACTCGTTAGTCCGCGAATCCCAGACATCGATGCGATAGCCGCGCACCAGGTCTTCGGCGAAGAACGGAGCGTTCAGCGGCTGGTTGTTTTGCAGCGCGTTGTTGAAATTCTTCGACTGTTGAATCGCTCGGAGTAAGGCGAGCGCGCGATCATCGGCGAAGAGGGAAAACCCGCCCGAGCGCAGCGACGGCAGAGTCGCCTCCGGGTCGAAGACGTCGGGGTGATGCGCCGGCGCGGGGCCGTCCGGGAAGCGGTTGTGCTCGGCTGTCGGATGAAGCGTTTCCGCGAGCATGATGGCTTTGTGCATCGCGCCATCGACGTCCACCTGCGCGAGACCGAAGTGCTGCGGATCTAAATCGAGAAGGCCGAGAACGGTGCCCGGCTGTCCGGGTTTGGTGATTGAGCGCGGCGCCGCGACAAACAGCTCCTGCTCTCCGACCGCGACATTGAGGTAGGCGGTATCGAGGGGATGCGTGTGCGGCTGGATGCGCCAGCGCCAACCGGCTGTCGCAGTGCGCACCGAGATCGTGCCGGGTGTATTCGGCGGCGTTTTGCTGATGAACTCGTTAGGCAAATCGAAGTCGAAAACCAGGCCGAGCGCGCGCAGCAGCCAGGGGTAGGAATTCAGCGAGGTCAGCGCCTGGTGAAAATCGAGCAGCTTGTCGCGATCCGGCATTTGCACGCCGTCGCGGTATTCCGGCGTCGGCATGTGATGGAACACTGCAAAGGGCGTCGCCACGTTCTGCAGCTGGCTTTCGCGCTCGCGCGCATCGTCGCTCAGCGGCGCGCGGATCAGGCCTTCGCGGTCGAGCGCAGCCCCAGTCGTTGCGATCCCACTGGCTCGGCTCGCGCGATCACGCATCTGGTGACGCAGGCGCCGCGCCCGTCGTCCATCCCAGTGCACTTGCAGGCCATTGACGAGCCCGCTCAGTCGATTGCGATTGCCTCCTCGCTCGCGCCCGCCTTCCCCGAAACCGGCGTCAGGCAGCGCAAGCGAAAGACTCGCGTCCTGATAGATCGACTTCACCGTGCTCAGCGCCTCGCGCACCGAAAAAGAGATGAGCCCGCGCGTCGCGTAATCGTCGAACGTCTCGTGCGAGCGGACGTAGGTCTCGGCGTTGAAGAGCTGCTCCCAAAGATCGGGACGGAGCGGAGCGCGATCGATCGCGAACGTCTGCGTCCGCGCGCCGCAGTGAAACTCCAGTTCCAATCCGGACGCGTGCAGATTGCGCGTCCAGTTTAGCCAATCGGGAAATGCGCCGAGATCATGCGCGCCCTGCAGCCGCGGCGAAACAAAGACCGAGACCGGCTTGCTCGGCGAGTTCACGCTCACACCGCGCGGCATCACGGTGAAGAGGATGGTCTGTTGCGCGGCCATGATTTAAGCGAAGGCCAGGGCGTACTCCTCCCAAGGCTCCGGATCAGGGAAGAAGTCGATGAAGTGCGGGTCGCCGCTTCCACCGAAAGCGCGCTCGACGGTCAGCTCGACCGACGTGCTGAAGAACAAGACCTCGACGGAAACGGTCAGCGTGGCGCGGCCATAAGCTTTATCGCGCGCGCTGTCGTAGGTGAAGCTGAGGTTAAACTCGACGGAGACTTTGATCAGGCAGAGCACGCTGAGCGATCCGCCAAGGCGCAGGTAGCCGGTGAGGATTGCGGCGAGGTCGGAGGTGCCTTCCTTCCGCTGGAGCGAAAAATAGATGCCCGCCATCATGTGCACCTCGCCACTCGCGACCCCGATATCGAGCGCGGCGGTCGCGCCGAATTCGAGCGCGACCTCGAGCACTTTCATCCCGGCGGTGTCGAGCTGGAGATGGAAGAATCCGCCGCCGCCGAAGATCGAGACCGCGAGGAGGAATGGATGCGCGCGCTCCGAGATGTTGAAGTCGAAGATCGGTTTGCCGTCGAGGAAGGGAAGCGTCAGCGCGGCGCCGAGCTTCACGTCCTTAAGGGTGAAGACGCCGACGGTGAGCGGCGGGAGAGCGAAGGCGAAACCGGCGCGGATCCCGAGCGGGCTTTTGATCAACTCGAGCGATGGCCCTTCGCCAAACAAATCCGGCGGGATCGCATTCCGGATCTCCTCCACAAAGGCGAGATCGTTCTTGAATTCGAGCGGCGTCGTCGGGTCGAGCTTTACCTTTACATCGACTTTCTCGCCGCTGCGTTTTTGAAATTGGAAGCTCTCGAAGTTGATGAAGACGGAGGCGAGAACGGAGACGGTGAAGGCGTTGAGATCGCCCGAGAAATCCATCGTCACATCCGCGGCCGGCGGTGCGTCGAGCTTGATCGGTTTGCGGATCTCGCCCCTGATCCAGAGGACGCTCTTTACTCCGTCGCGATCCTTCTCGAGCGCGGCGACTTTCAGATCCAGTTTCTTCGACGGCTCGAGAAACTTCGGTTTCCAATCGAGCGACGTCACGACCACTTTTCCGCCCGCGCCGTCGTCGAGCGTTTCGGTTCGCATCTTCGGTGCGTTCTCGTCTAGCGACATCGCGGAAGGCTCCGCTGGTTTAGGCAAGAAGAGATCGACCAGGTCGAAACTGCCAAAGAGCATCGCAGCGCCGCGCGGGAAAAACTGCGCGGGGTCGAACGTGTTCGTAAGCGCGTCCTTCACCGTCCCGGCGAGCGGACCCAGCTTGCGCGAGAGCGTCTTGATCGCCATGTCCGGCGTCGCCATGCCGCCGGCTTTTTCGGCTTCAATCTTCAAGCCGAGCGCGCCGTCGAGTTCGGTGGAATTGAGTGCGTCGAAAGTGCTCTTCACCACTTCGGCGAAGACGCCGGTCGCGTTCGCGGCATCCTCCAGGCCCTTACTCACGAAGTCCGGCGACAACCGAATCGTCGTCGGATCACTGGTGCCGATCAGTTGCTGCACCTGCGGGATTTTGACCGCGGCTTTAAGCAAGCGCGGCCGTACGCGATCCGGATCCATCACGAAGTTGAGCGACTCTGTGATGAGCTGGGTTGTGTCCGTCGGGTGAGTATCGTCGCGCGGGGCGAAGGTGACCTTCTGGCCGGGCACGTTGGCGGCGCGCAATGGCGCATTGATCGGCAGGTTGTAAGCGTTGATCGGGATGAGCGGCTTCGTCGTCTCGCTCCCGAGATCCATCCGCGAGACGAACATCATCGGGATGGTGAAATCGATGGCGTCGCCTTCCATGTCCTCCGCCACGCCGTGGAAGGGAAAGAGAGCACGGTCGGTTGGGTTCGGTCC